>CAJCHX010000031.1 GCA_903970215.1 Acidobacteriaceae bacterium | reverse complement strand
CTGTGTATCCGCGGTAGCGTCCGGCTGATCCGGGCCGACGTGCGGTGGTGGTTCGGCAACATCCGACACGGCGACGTACACGTGCACCACATGGTGTTCGGCGTGGTGATCGCCATGGCGTCAGCGGTAGGTCTGATCGCGACGTTCGGCACCGCGACTCAGACCACCGCCGCGGTGTTCGCAGGTGGCTTCGGTCTGGGTGCGGCGCTGGTGCTCGATGAGTTCGCGCTCATCCTGTACCTGCGAGACGTGTATTGGAAGGAAGAGGGACGCGCCTCGGTCGACGCGGTGTTCGTCGCTGTGGCGGTGACCGGGCTGCTGCTCATGGGCTTCCGGCCGCTCACGTTCCTCGATGTGGATGCGGTGCGCGACCCGGGATCTGCGTTGCCGTGGTCGTCCTACGCGCTGGCGGTGATCGACTTCGGCGCTGCCGTGGTCGTATTGCTCAAAGGGAAGATCTGGACCGGTCTGGTCGGCTTGTTCGTGTGGCCGCTCCTGATCGTCGGCGCGCTGCGTCTGGCCCGGCCGGGGTCGCCGTGGGCCCGCTGGCGCTATGGAGCCCGCAAGATGTCCCGGGCGCTGCGCCGGGAGCGCCGGCTGCGCAGGCCCCTGATCCGCGCGAAGATCTTCGTCCAGAACCTCACGGCCGGTCGGCCGGATGTCCCGCATGCCAAGGTGGAGGCCGAGCGAGTCCTCGACCGTGTGGTGCACGCCGCGCCGCGGCCGGTGCCTCGGGCGCCGATTTCGCGTCGGCCGCGTCGCTCTGGCACAATCAACAGGTTGCCTCGGGCTCGTCATGCCCGAGTACGGGTCGCGGAGCGGCCTGCTGACAACCGGGTCGCGGAGCGGCCCACTGACAACCGGGTCGCCGAGCGGCCCATATACAAGGAGTACGAACCGGTCGAACCCCGGGTCATCCGCCCGCAGGGCGGCGGCTCGGTCGGTCGCCAGGGTCCTCTACTCACGACAACGGCAAGAACGGTGTTAAACAGCGATGAACACGCTCGACTTCATTGACCAGCAGTCCCTGCGCGCGGACGTGCCCGACTTTCGGCCCGGCGACACGCTCGACGTGCACGTCAAGGTCATCGAGGGCTCGAAGGAGCGCATCCAGGTCTTCAAGGGCGTCGTGATCCGGCGCCAGGGTGGCGGCGTCCGCGAGACCTTCACCGTGCGCAAGGTGTCCTTCGGCGTCGGCGTCGAGCGCACCTTCCCGGTGCACAGCCCCAACATCGACCACATCGACGTCGTGACTCGCGGTGACGTGCGGCGTGCGAAGCTGTACTACCTGCGCGACCTGCGCGGCAAGGCGGCGAAGATCAAGGAGAAGCGCTGAGCGCTCGCTCCCACACGCCTCACGACGGGCGTCGGCCGCAACTGGCCGACGCCCGTCGTCGTGTCATTGGGGTGTGTGACGGGTGGGTAGGGTGGTCGGTGTGCCCGAGCCCCTAGAACCCGAGCAGCCGTCCTCCGTGAGCGGTGGTCGGCAGATCCCCGTCGACGACGCCGTGTCCGTCTCCGGAGTCCCCGTCGAGCCCGAGCCCGCGTCGGCGGGTGCGCACGTATCCGATGCCGAAGCATCAGGTGGCGCGGAACGGGGGAGGTCCCGTAGCCAGGCCGACAGCGAGGACGATGGCGAGTCCGGTGGCGCGAAAGCGAAGAAGCCCAAGAAGACGAACTGGCTCGTGGAGATCCTGGGTGTACTCGTGGTCGCGGGCATCCTGTCCTTCCTCCTGCAGAACTTCGTGGGCCATCAGTGGTACGTCCCCTCCGAGTCGATGGAGCCGACTCTGATCGGTTGTCAGGGGTGCACCGGTGATCGGATCATCACGGAGAAGATCACGTACTACGCGTCCGATCCGAAGCCGGGCGACGTCATCGTGTTCAAGGGTCCGTCCGACTCCTGGAATATCGAGGGTGCCCCGAGCCCGCGCTCGTCCAATACCGTCATTCGTGGATTCCAGGAAGTGCTGGCCCTTGTCGGCTTGCAGCCGCCCAACGAGAACGACCTGGTCAAGCGGGTGATCGCGACCGGTGGGCAGACGATCGGATGCCAGTCGGGTGTCGGCGTCACCGTGAACGGCAAGCGGATCAACGAGCCGTATCTCGCCGAGAGCGCGAAGCAGGTGGCCACCGAGGACCCCTGTTGGGGCCACCCGTTCGGGCCGATAACGGTGCCGTCCGGGAACGTCTTCGTGATGGGGGACAACCGGCTCGACTCCGCCGACTCCCGATTCCACCTCGAAGACCAGTACCAGGGCACGGTGCCCAAGGCAGACATCCGCGGCAAGGTGGTGGCCATCGTGTATCCCTTCAGCCGGGTGCGCGTGGTCCACTCCATCGACCCGCAGAGCTGATCGTGGGCGCGGCGTGGCCGCCGCGCCCACGGGTGCGGGTGTCGTCGGGGCTGCGGACCATGGAGTCGGTGCTCGGCAGGGCGGGCCTGGGGCCGGTCGCGGGCGTCGACGAGGCAGGTCGCGGCGCGTGCGCAGGGCCGATGATGGTGGCTGCGTGCGTCCTGGCGCCGCATGCGGTGGCATCGCTCGCCGATCTGGACGATTCGAAGAAGCTGACCGAAGCGGCGCGGGAGGCACTGTATCCGCAGATCATCCGCCACGCCGTGAGTTGGTCGGTGGTGTCGATCCCGGCCCCCGAGATCGATCGAATCGGCGTGCATGTAGCCAATATCGAAGGAATGCGCCGAGCGGTCGCCGGCCTCGAGGTGCGACCCGGCTACGTCCTGGTGGACGGCTTCACCGTTCCGGGGCTCGCAGCGCCGTCGTTGCCGGTGATCGGAGGGGACGCGTCGGCCGCCTGCATCGCCGCCGCCAGCATCCTTGCCAAGGTGACCAGGGACCGCGTCATGGCGCGCCTCGACGACGATTTCCCGGGCTACGGCTTCGCGGTGCACAAGGGATACTCGACTGCGGCGCACATGCGCGCCCTGGGTGACCTCGGGCCGAGCAGCCAGCACAGGATGCGATACCAGAATGTGCGCGCCGCGCTGGCGCGCGTGGACGCGCGTGCCGGCACCGGCGCGCGATAAGCTTTGATGATCGCCGCGCGAGGGAGGACGAGGGTGAGCGCAGAGGATCTCGAGAAGTACGAGACTGCTATGGAACTGTCCATGTACAAGGAGTACAAGGACGTCTTGAGTCAGTTCACCTACGTGGTCGAGACGGAGCGGCGGTTCTACCTCGCGAACGGTGTGGACATCGTGCCGCGCAACGCCGACGGCGAGGTGTACTTCGAGGTGATAATGACCGACGCGTGGGTGTGGGACATGTACCGTCCGGCGCGTTTCCTGAAGCGCGCCCGGGTCGTCACGTTCAAGGACGTCAACATCGAGGAGCTCGACAAGCCGGAGCTTCGCCTGCCCGAGTAGGCATCGGGTCCGATCCGTCGCTGTTCGCCTGGTTCGCAGCCGCGCCGGTGGGTCTGGGGTTCCGTTACTCTCCTGACATGCGCTACAACCCGCCGCCCAACTGGCCGTCGGCGCCCGACGGATGGCGACCGGAGCCGGGGTGGGTGCCGGATCCGTCGTGGCCGGATCCACCCCCCGGATGGGAGTTGTGGGTGGGCCGGGACGCCCGCGCCACTCGGCGCTGGGCCATGGCGATCGGCGCGCTCGTCGCCGTGATCGCGATCGCAGCGGGCGCTGTGTACTACGTGTATGACAACACCGGATTCCGCTGTTGGGACGGTTCCCGCGGCACGGCCGGCGCGTGTCGGCCGATCGTCGGCGTTGCGGGGCTCGAGTGGCTCGCGCCGACTCGACGAGACGCCAACGGCAAGGTGATT
>CAJCHX010000030.1 GCA_903970215.1 Acidobacteriaceae bacterium | reverse complement strand
GTCGTCACCGAACCGCCGGCGTTCACGCCACCGGACACGCCGGTGGGCCCGCCGGTCGCACCCGCGCCGGCACCGACACTCGCGCCGCCGATCGGAGTGGTCACCGAACCGTTACCGGTGAGGACGGCGGACCCGCCGTTGGGGCCGGCGTTCAGGCCGCCGGTGGTGTTCAGGCTCCCGCTGCCCACCGGAGTGGTCACCGATCCGGTGCCGGTGAACGCGGTGGTCAGACCGTTGGCCCCGAGCGAACCGGTGACGGCCCCGTTTGCGGAGGCACCGACGCCGAGCAGCGTGCTCAACGTCGCGCCGGCGCCGAGACCCGCATTGATCCCGCTCGAGTTCGCGGTGAGCGTGCCCAGCGCGTTGAGCGCGCCGCTACCGAGCAGCGTGTTGGCGGTCGCACCCAGGTCGGCCCCGGCGGCCAGTCCGTTGGGGCCGAGGTCGCCCGTGAGCGCCCCGGTCAGGGTTCCGCTGCCGAGGATCGTGGAGACGTTGGCGCCGATGTTCGCACCGGTCGCCAGGCCGTTCGGTCCGAGGCTGGCGCCCGCGGTACCGGTGAAGTTCCCGCCACCGAGCGGCGTCGTCACGGTGCCCGTGAGGGTTCCCGTGCCGCCGATCCCGTCGGTGCCGGCGGTCAGACCGGCCTGGAGGCCTAGTGAACCACCGCCGAGTGGCGTGGTCGCGCTCGCGTTGCCGGTCAGGTCGGCGGTGAGGCCGGTCGAACCGAGGGACAGGCCGGCATCGAGCCCTACGCTGCCGCCGAACAGCGGGTCGGCCGACGCGGTGCCGGGCGCCATCAGGCCGAGTCCGACCGCGATGGCGAGTGCTCCGGCCGCTCCTGCGGCCCGGCGCCGGAAGGCGACCGGAACGTTGTTGCTATGGGTCAAGGACATCTCGTGCTCCTTTTGTGCGGTCCTCGAAATCTGTCATCAGCCTTATGAGGCTGGTCACATCGTATTCCCAGCATCAACGCACGTTCGCGTACAGATTCCGTTCTTGATGACCCTGAGTAAGAAACCTGCAGCGTGCGCCATATTTCGCAGAGTGAACGCAGGTTCTACTAATGAACCAACTTTTCTCACCTAGAACTTGAGAGTTTCTAGATTCGCACCCATCCCGCGCCATCGAGCACCGGCGCGAGCCCACCCGTCGACGTCGCAGTCCGCGCCCCATCTCGACACACCCGCGGGCGTACACCGAGAACCGTTGTCAGCCATAGCATTACGTCGGTAGAATTAGTTTAGTGTGCGTCACTACATCTTTCGGAACACGAAAGATCCAGGCGCCACCCGACGCGGAAGCGCACGGAAGAATAGGCCCTGCCACCCGGGCTGTTAAAGGGCGGGCTTAAGCGCGACGAGTGCGTAATGCACAAAGATAATCGCGATATCGAAAACTAGTTCGATACCGCTTATGAATGGACTTCACCGAATAATCGGCGGCGCTTCTCTGCGAACAGCGGGCGATCGGCACGCCGATTTCCGCCAGCGAAAAAGGCGTCGCCGACGAACCAGGGATTCCATTCATGTACCGGGTCGACCGAGGAATGTCCTCGAGCGAGTACCCCGCCGTCCGCTGGGAACAGCTTCGGGTTCATCACCAGGCGGCGATACTCCCGAATCGACCGCCCATCGACGCAGCCCCACCCGTACGGGGCCGTCCCCACCCTTCATAACCACTCGGGCGCCGCCTCTGCGACGCCAGCCGATAACCTTCGCCCGAAGCAACCGGGGTTGTTTTCAACAGGACGACCGGTGGCCTACGCTACTTCTTGGTTGGCTAATTGGCCTGTCCACCGAGCCATGCTAACCCAACGACGCGGACTCCGGAAGCATTTTCTTCGGAGTTCGTCGGGTCGCACTCAGGCGCAGATCAGGTTCCTACCCAGTCGTTTTCACCTCAGAACCGCCAGATATCGTCCCAATCCGGACGGAATCGAGGCAGCGGGCTGCGTGTCATCGGTCTAAACATCCGATGAATTAACCCCCGTCCAGGCCACACGAACGGACGCTATTCTGCGCCCATGGAGAGTCGACCGCACGAGACCGGGATCCAGCGCATGTCGCGCCCGCGGCTCTACGAGCAGGTCGTCCACCGCATCATCGAGTGGATCGAACAGAACCAACTCGCTGCCGGAGACCGTCTACCGCCGGAGCGGGAACTGGCCGGCCACCTCGGTGTCAGCCGTGCCACGTTGTCCCAGGCACTGGTCGCCATGGAGGTCACCGGGGTGGTCACGGTTCGGCACGGCGACGGCGCCGTCATCCGCACCGCACCCCGGTCCGGCCGCATCTCCTCCGTGATCCGGCTCCACGCCCAGCAACTCGACGACGTCCTCGACGCCCGCGAGGCGTTGGAGACCAAGACCGCCGCTCTGGCCGCTTCGAGGCGAACGGACGACGACCTGGACGCGATCGAGGCGGCGCTGACCGAGATGGACGCCGACATCCGGTCCGGCAGCCGCGGCATCGGAGGCGACGAGGCCTTCCACCACGCGGTCACCGCCGCCTCACACTCACTGATCCTGATCGAGCTGATGGGGGTCATCAGCGAGCTCATCCGCGAGACCCGGGTCGAAGCGTGGACGCATGCCGAATGCCCCGCAGACGGCCTGGTCCAACACCGGGCGATCGCCGCAGCGATCGCCGCGGGCGCCCCGGACGCCGCGAGTGCAGCGATGCATCTGCACCTGGTCAGCGTTCGGCAGGAGTTGTTCCGCTCAGCCGACTGACGCCGGGGTCGGGTCGGGGTCGATCAGAAGCCGTGGGTCCGCACCCGGTGCTCGCGCCAGCGGTCCAGCAACCGGGGCAGCTCTTCGATCACGAACGCGTAGAAGTCGCGCATCACTTCGACCCGCGCAGCGGCCGGCCCCCCGGGGGGCAGCTCGTCCAGCCCCTCCTCCGCTACCGCCAGCCAGCGTTGCATGACCGTGCTCCTGGTCGCGACGGCTTCGTACCAGATGTCGCCGGTCAATCCGATCACCGTCCGGCGGCTACCGGGGACGAGGCGCCGCCGGATCATTCCAGCCTGCATCAGGTACCCGGCAGCCCCGGACACTGCGCCCGCCGAGACCTGCAGCTCCTCGGCGATCTCCGCGGGACTGAGTTCGCCCTCGGGGGAGGCCAACACGGCGGCGAAGACGCGCGACGCCATCCGTGGCATGCCCGCGTCCACCATCGCCGCAGCCATGTTCTCGACGAAGTTCGGCGCATCCATGCCGCTCATGCTAAGGGCATTCAGACACTTCACAAAATTCTGAAATGAGTCTACGGTCGACGTCGTGACCGCAGCTGTCGTAATCGCCGAAGGCCTCGTCAAGGACTTCGGCACCGTGCGCGCGCTCAACGGGCTCGACCTCCGGGTCACACCTGGCGAGGTGCACGCCTTTCTGGGCCCCAACGGCGCGGGGAAGTCCACCACGATCCGCGTCCTACTCGGGATGCTGCGCAAGACGTCGGGGACGGTCGAACTCTTCGGCGCCGACCCGTGGCGCGACGCTCCCGCGCTGCACCGCCGCGTCGGCTACGTCCCGGGCGACGTCACACTCTGGCCGAATCTGTCGGGCGGCGAGACCATCGACCTCATGGGCCGCCTGCGTGGCGGCCTCGATCAGGGCCGGCGAGACGAACTGATCGAGCGGTTCGCCCTCGACCCCGGCAAGAAGGCGCGCACCTACAGCAAAGGCAACCGGCAGAAGGTGGCACTCGTCGCGGCCTTCGCCGCGCCGGCCGAGCTCCTGATCCTCGACGAGCCCACGTCGGGCCTCGACCCGCTCATGGAGGAGGTGTTCACCCAGTGTCTCCGAGAGGAGAAGCAACGCGGTACCTCGGTCCTGCTGTCGAGCCACATCCTGTCGGAGGTCGAGGAGGTGGCCGACACGGTGACCATCATCAAAGACGGAGTCACCGTGGAGTCCGGGTCGCTCGCGTCCATGCAACACCTCTCCGGAACCCGCGTCGAGGCCACCCTCGCCCGGCCGGTCGATCTGGCCGGACAGGTGGGCGTCACCGATCTCGTGGCCGACGGTACGACCATCTCGCTCACTGTGGACGACGCGCACCTCGCGGCCGTCCTCACGCTGCTCGCGGCGGCCGGCCCGACGCAGCTGACGAGCCGCCCGCCCACGCTGGAGGAGTTGTTCCTCAAGCACTACGAGCCGGGCGGGCGGCCGATCGGCCCCGACCGCGCCGGTCACCGGGCCACGCGATGACCGGCCTCGTACCCACCCTGCGGCTGATCCTGCGCCGCGACCGGATCGTGGCCCCGGTGTGGTTCTACGTCTTCGTGGTGATGCCGATCTCCTCCGTGGTGTCGGCGAAGGGTCTCTACCCCCGCCCCGAGCAGGTGGCCGCCGCGGTCGGCTCCGCCAATGCGAATCCATCGCTGGTGGCGATGTTCGGCCCCATCTACGCGCCGACGATCGGAGCGGTGGCGATGGTGAAGATGGTCGTCTTCATGCCCGTCTGCGTCGGTGTGCTGACCGGCCTGCTGGTGATCCGGCACACGCGCGCCGACGAGGAGTCGGGTCGGCTGGAGATGCTCGGCGCGGCCGCCATCGACCGCACCGCCGCGCCGATCGGCGCGCTCATCGAGGCGACCGGGCTGAGCATCGCGATCGGAGCGACGGTGACCGTAGCCCTCGTCGGCGCGGGGCTCGCAGTACACGGGCTGGACACCCGGGGCGCCATCACGTTCGGCGCGGAGTGGGCACTGGCCGGCATCGTCTTCGCCTGCGTCGCCCTGGTGTGCGCCCAGCTGGCGCAGGGTGCCCGCGGCGCCCGCGGCCTGTTCGCCGTCGTCCTCGGCGTGAGCTACCTGCTCCGCGCGCTCGGCGACCTTCAGTCGCCGCACGCCGATACGGTCCACGTCGGCGACCCGACGGCGTGGACGTGGTTCTCCCCACTCGGCTGGGCCCAGCAGATGCGCCCGTTCGCGGGCGACCGGTGGTGGCCGGCGCTGGCGCTCCTGGTGGCGTCGGCTGCGCTCGCGGGGGTGGGAATCCGCATCGCCGCCCGGCGCGATCTAGGCGCCGGCCTGATCGCAGTCGGACGCGGGAGGCCGGCTGCCGCGGCGATGCTGCGTTCGGCGCCGGCGCTCGCATGGCGGCTCCACCGCACCGCGATCGGCGCATGGGCCGTGGGCTTCCTCGCCATCGGAGCGGCGTTCGGCGGCATGGCCTCGGCGATCAACGGCATGCTCAGCTCCCCGTCCGCCGCGCACATGGTCAGCCGGATCGGCGGCGGAGGCAGCGATATCACCACCGCGTTCTTCGGGGCGGAGTTCTCGATCACGGGGATGATCGCGGCGATCCTCGGCATCTCGCTCGCTGCTGGCCCGGCGGCCGAGGAGACCTCCGGCAGGGCCGAGTACCTGCTCTCGGGGCCCGTCCGCCGCACCGCCTGGTTCGGCTCCCAACTACTGGTCGCGCTGGGCGGCACTGCGCTCGTACTGCTCGCGGCGGGGGTGGGTGGATCGCTGGC
>CAJCHX010000029.1 GCA_903970215.1 Acidobacteriaceae bacterium | reverse complement strand
GCCTGATCGAGGTCTGCCGAGCACGGACCCCCGCCACACAGACGATCGACGCACCTCCACCCCTGACCGACCGCGAACGGCAGATCGGTGAACTGGTCGCCGCCGGGTTGTCGAACAGTCAGATCGCCGACCGACTGACCCTCTCGGTGCGCACCGTCGAAGGCCATGTCTACCGCACGTGTCAGCGGCTCGGTCTCGCCGACCGCACCGAACTCGGCCACCTGATGGCCGAACTCACCCGCTCCCGATCCGGGTGAGGTCTGTAGCTGAAACGGTGTAAGTGGTTCGACCGCCCCACGGCGTGGGGCAGGAGGAATCACTACCATGACCAACACACTGAACACCGTGGTCACAAAGGCAATGACGCCGGCCGGGACCGGTGAGAGAAGCGATGTAGGCACGACGGCACCGAGCGGGGCGGTGCGGGAGCTGTCGAAGGCGGAGCGGACGGTGATCGAGGACCTGGTGCACCAGGCCCGCGCGTCCGGGGTGGCGTTGACCGGCCCGGACGGGCTGCTCAAAGCGCTGACGAAGACGGTCCTCGAAGCTGCCTTGGACGAGGAGATGACCGAGCACCTCGGCTACGACAAACACGCCGCCGAAGGCCGCAACACCGGCAACTCCCGCAACGGGACTCGATCGAAGACCGTTCTGACCGATGCGTGCGGGCCGGTCCCGATCGAGGTGCCGCGGGATCGGGACGCCAGCTTCACCCCGCAACTGGTGCCCAAACACCGACGACGCTTGTCGGGGGTCGACGAGGTGGTGCTGTCGTTATATGCGAAAGGTCTTACGACAGGCGAGATCTCCGCGCACTTCGCGGACGTGTACGGGGCGTCGCTGTCGAAGGACACCGTCTCGAAGATCACCGACCGGGTCCTCGACGAGATGCAGGCATGGTGGAACCGGCCGCTGGAGAAGGTCTACGCGGCGGTGTTCATCGACGCCATCATGGTCAAGATCCGCGACGGGCAGGTCCGCAACAAGCCGATCTACGCCGCGATCGGCGTGGACCTCGACGGCCACAAGGACATCCTCGGGATGTGGGCCGGAGACGGCGACGGCGAGTCCGCGAAGTTCTGGCTGGCGGTGCTCACCGATCTGCGCAACCGGGGCGTCAAGGACATCTTCTTCGTCGTCTGCGACGGCCTGAAAGGGTTGCCGGACAGCGTATCCGCCGCGTTCCCGCTGGCGACGGTGCAGACCTGCATCATCCACCTGATCCGCAACACGTTCCGCTACGCGTCGCGCAAGTACTGGGACAAGATCAGCATCGACCTCAAACCGATCTATACCGCCCCCAACGCCCAGGACGCGTTCCGCCGGTACGAGGAGTTCGCCGAGAAGTGGGGCCAGGCCTACCCGGCGATCAAACGGCTGTGGGACAACGCCTGGGAGGAGTTCATCCCGTTCCTCGACTACGACGTCGAGATCCGGCGTGTCCTGTGCTCGACCAACGCGATCGAATCCTTGAACGCCCGGTACCGGAGGGCGGTGCGGGCCCGCGGGCACTTCCCCAACGAACAGGCCGCGATGAAGACGCTCTACCTCGTCACCCGCGCCCTCGACCCGAAGGGCACCGGGCAGACCCGCTGGGCCGTACGCTGGAAACCAGCCCTCAACGCGTTCGCCATCACCTTCGCCGACCGCATGCCGGCAGCCCAAGACCGCTGAAATGAAAATCACCACTTACACCGAATTCCTTACAGTCCCTCCGGGTGAGGTGTGATCCGAGCGTCCTACCCCGTGATTACTGGCGATCGGCGGACGAGGCATCGGTAAGACTTCGCTGACGTGGGGTTCCTCAGTCCTGGACCCGGGTGTGCGTGATCTCGGACATGAGGTGGGCGAGTTCGCTGCGGCTGGTCATGCCCAGTCGGGTGGAGCAGCGGTAGATGTGGCCTTCGACGGTGCGCACCGAGAGGGTCAGTCGGTCGGCGATCTGTTTGTTGGTCAGGCCGGCGGCTACCAGGGTGGCGATCTCGCGTTCGCGGTCGCTGAGTGGCACGGGTGTCGCTGCTGCTCGGGTGGCGGGTGTGATGGCGCCGCATTCGGCAGCGAGCCGGGCGGTGTACGCGGCTGCGGTCAGTGCTGATCCGCGTCGTCCGGTGCGGCGGTAGGCGAGGGTGGCGTGGGCGGCGGCGTCGGCGGCGGCGATCCGGTCGCCCATCGCCTCCAGGTCGTGTGCCACGTCCAGCAGGGCGTCGCCGCCGTTGTGGTCGGCCAGTGCGGTGGCCCACCGCGCAACAAGAGGCGCGCGAAGGCAGTCGGTGAGGGCGGCGAGTTCGACGAGCCGCGCCGCTGTGTGCTGGTCGCCGAATTGGATCGCGGCCTGCAGCGCCGCTACCTCGCGGGCGTGTTGCCCGCGGGCGCGGGCGAACTCCGCAGAGTCACGCGCGAGGGTCTGTGCCTGGGAGGTCAGTCCGCGGGCGGCGGCCACCCAGGCCGCAGCGAGCAGGCAGTCCGAGTGGCGGTAGGCGTGGGCGGGATGTCGATCCCGCTCGACCACGGTGAGGACCTCCCTGGCGGTG
>CAJCHX010000028.1 GCA_903970215.1 Acidobacteriaceae bacterium | reverse complement strand
TCCCGTAACGGCGTCGATCCAACCCCCATCGCGGCGATAGAACGCGCTCAAGCGGAATCCGAGAGTGTCCGCGATGAGCGGGCCGCCGATCGCCAGGCCGCCCTCGTAGGTCAGTCCGCCTCGATCGATGGCAGCCGTCTCTGCCCGCGCATAGACGGAATCTGTGGTGAGGCTCACCTGGGGCTGTATGAAACGCACCGTACCGCCCTCGGAGCCCGCACCGAATAACGTCCCCTGCGGCCCGCGCAGTATTTCGATGCGATCCAGATCGAACACCGTCGGGTAGGTGTTGCCCGGCGAATACCCGATCGAGCGAACCTGGATAGGGGTGTCGTCGATGTAGACGCCCGTGGTCGCAGCTCCTGCGGTCGAGGCCACGCCACGGATGGACACGACGCTCTCGCCCGCAAGACTTGGGGAGAGGCTGATGCCGGGGGTGATCTGCACGAGGTCATCGAAGGTCTTCACCCCGCGGGTGTCCAACTGGTCCTGGTTGAATGCGCTGACACTGATGGGTACCTTGGAAATCGATTGCTCCTGCCGGGTCGCCGTGACGGTGATCTCATCCAGTGGCGTCGCTATCGGAACAGCCGCCGCAGCCTGTCCCTCACCCACCCGAGCCAGCCGAAACCTATCGCGGGAGTCGTTCCGGCCCTCCTTGTCGCGATCGACGGCCGGGTGTTCGGGAGATTGAGGTACGATCGCATCGCCGGCGAGTTTGTTCGCCTCCGAGCGCTCCGAGTCGCGCGCGACGACCGCGATCGTCTGTTGGTTCACGAGCTTGTAGGTGAGCCCGGACCGCCCCAGCAGCGCGTCAATTGCCTGACCCACCGACATCACGCCCTTTACCGGGCCGACCACGGCCGCGCCGGCACTGTCGTCGCTGAAGCGGGCGATCTGCAGGCCCGTCTGCTCGGCGAGATCCTTGAGAGCGGCATCCAGAGGCTGTCGCGGTATGTTCAGTTGGTACGACTGCGCCACGGTCTGTGCTGAGATCGGTCCAGCCAGGCACGAGACGGCCAACGTGACCGAGATGCATACGGCCATCCGAGGTCGGTCGAAAATCGGGCCGTTACTCCCCAACACCGCTGTCGACAGTGAGATCGCCGCCGTCGCTGCGGACGACATGCGCGGAAGTGACCGACTGTATGAAGGCGACGAAGGACTCCGGATTCTCCGCGTTGAAAACGCCGCTGACGGGGCGGCGTGCCAGACCGACGTCGTTGATGTGGATCTGAATGCGGTTGTAGCGATTGAACTGGGCCACGGCGTCCGCCACCGATTGGTTGTCGAATATCAGGCGCCCCTGCGCCCAGGCGAGCGCCCGCCCGCTGTCAACGACCCGTACCGGCGCGGCGGCGCCCGATTGCGGCACGACCAGTTGTTGATTTGCGGTCAGCACGGCCGCGGGTGGCGGCACGACACCGCTGACAGGATGTGCAGCGGGGGTGTCCTTAACGCAGAGCACCGCCACTTTTCCTTCGGCCACCGTGACGACGACACCGTCTTCACTGCGGTCGACCGCGAATGCGGTTCCGATGGCGAGAACCGTAGTCTGCCGCACTTCGACGCTAAATGGCCGGTCCGCCCGCTTCGCGACACGAAACAGCGCGCGGCCACGCTCCAGCACGATCCGACGCACGGAGTGGTCATAGACGACTCGCAAGCGTGTCTGCGGATCGATCTGGACGATACTCCCGTCCTCGAGGGCCACCTCGCGGCGCTCGCCCCGGTCCGTCTGAATGACATGCCCGCGAGGAGTTGCGACGAGCGCCAGGACGGTGACGAG
>CAJCHX010000027.1 GCA_903970215.1 Acidobacteriaceae bacterium | reverse complement strand
GGTCACCACGTCGGCGGGGGACTCGGGGGCGGCTACGACGCAGCCCGACGTGGTCAGCACCGCGGCGGCGAGCACGGCCGCGGCCATCGAGCGGACCCGGCCGGTCACCGGTACTCCCGAATCCGGGGGTAGTACCCCATTCCGATGCCCAGGACCGCCACGCAGCACAGGACGAACGCGCCGGGGCCGGAGAAGGCGATGGATGCGCGCGCGGTGTTGACGTTGTCGCGGTACAGCGTTCGTGCTCGCTCGATCGCGCTCGTGAGGTGCGTATCCACCGCCTGGTAGGCGATCGCGGCCGAGTTCGGATCGGTGCCGATCGCCAGCGTGGTCGCACCGAGGTAGTCGCCGGTCGCCTCGTCCGAGGCGATCTGTTGGTGCGCTGCGATCCATCGCTGCGCGGCGGAGCGCGCAGCGTCCACGTCGACGTCGACCGCCTGATCAGAGCGGTTGACCGTCCCGAGGCTGGCCTCTGCCGCGGCGAGCGACTGCGTGAACGCCTGCGGTACCGCCGGGGTGCCCCCACCGCGCTGTACCAGCGCCATCGTCTCCATCGATCGGGCCTGCTGAGTGAGTGTGCGCGCGGTCGTGAGCGCGTCCACCGCGTCGGCGCCCTTGTCCTGTGCGCGAGCCGAGAACGAGACCGACGTGACGCCCGCGATGACCACCCAGAACAAGGCCACCGTCATCGCCGCCGTCGCCACCAGCAGGCCCAGGTTGAGCGAGCGCCGGGTGCGATGGGTCAGGTGGCGGTGTGCGAACAGGATCGACGCGACCGCGATCGCCATCGCGCCGTACACCGCGTAAGGGGGCTGGGCGAACTGGTCGTGTGATGCCCGCAGGCCGGAGTTCTCCTGGTAGTAGAACTCCTGCGCAGCGGGCAGCAAAGTGTTTTGCATCACGGTCGATGCCGAGTCCAGGTAGGCAGCGCCGACTGCATTGTCCTGCCGGTTGTTGGCGCGCGCCGTCTCGACCAGCCCGGTGTACACCGGCAGATACGTCGCGATCGTGTTCAGATCGGCATGTGCGCGGTTCTGGTCTGCGGGCAGGCTGGTGGCCGAGGTGACAACCGCCCGGCCGGCCGTGGCGATCGCGGCGAGATACGACGAGTAGAGCTCGTCGTTGTTGTTGCCGGTCGCGATGAAAGCTGCATTGGCCGAGGCGTTGGCCGTCGACAGGGAGCTGTAGAGCACCTGAGAGGCATTCGCCCGGGGTTCGAAATCGGTCAGGTTAGCGCGTAGGACCTCGGTCCGCGACAGCTGTCCAGCGGAGGCGAACCACCCCACGAACAGGAACATCAGCGCCAGGACCAGCGCCGACGAGACCAGCTTGCCGGGGCTGGACACCAGGAACTCGCGAAGCTCGGCGAGGACCGACGACTCCTGGATGGAGCGCCGGAACGGGTACAGCTGACGGTACCTCGAAGTCTCGGCCGTCACCGCTGGCTAAGCCCTTCCCTCGTGATCGAAGTGTCCGCCCTCCGACGGTGCCGGCAGGTGGGAAGCGGGCGGAAGCGCGTTGGCCGCTGCATCCGAACCCGACCCGAACCCGACGATATAGCCATCGTCGGTTTCGGGCGCGGTATTACACGGGCGTCGTCGCTGTTTGCGCCGGCGTCCGGCACCGGGTCTCGGGGACGGTCGAACCCGGGGCCGCGGTCGGCGACGGACGGTACCGTTGGACCATGATCGGCGACGGGAACGGCTGGGTTCGCGACCCGGACGGCTCCCGGTTCTGGGGTCGATTCGGTGCGGCGGGTCTCCTGGTGTGTACCGAGGATCCGCGCGCTGTGCTGTTGCAGCACCGAGCCCTGTGGAGCCACCAGGGCGGCACCTGGTCGGTGCCGGGCGGTGCCCGCGACTCGCACGAGTCGGCGTCGGACGCGGCGCTGCGGGAGGCCCATGAGGAGGCGGGACTCGCGGCCGACGACCTGGAGCTGTTCTCCGAGGTGGTCACGGCGCGCTCGGTGGCCGGATGGACGTATACGACGGTGTTGGCGCGCGTGGCGGGGCGCCCGGCGTTGTGGCCCAATGCGGAATCGGCAGCGCTCGAATGGGTCCCGGTGGACCGCGTGACGGATCTACCGCTGCACCCGGCCTTCGCGGCGGCGTGGCCGACGCTGCGGCCACTGCTCGCTCACTGAAACCGACCGCTCAGCGGCACAACCCCGGCTGACAGCGGCCGAGGGCCGAATACGTGTCGATCTCAGTGCCCCGACGCCGGCGTGGCCTATCGGTGCATCGACGCGCCGGCGATCAGCGCGCGCACCGCGGATTCGACGGCGTCGTGGGCGATGGCGAACGACCACCGTGCGGGCGTACGCGAGGTGGGCGACACCGTCCGGAGGAAGGTGGCGACGCCCTCCGCCACGAGGAGTTGATGGAACTCGATCGCCTCGATCGCGAGGCCGCGTCGGTACAGGAGATCGGTGGCGGCACTGATCGGGCCCGACCCGCGCGCAGCGCAGCCGGTGCGCGCGCCGTCGTCGGCCAGGGTGAGTTCGATCTCGATGCTCCCGCCACGGGTGCGGCACCAGGTGAGGAATTCGACCGTGAGGCCGTGCGACGGCCCGTAGGCGTCACAGAACTCCGCCCAGGTGAGGCCGCGAGCGGATTCGCGCAGACCGCGGGGGAGATGCTCGCCGTAGCGGGCGAAGAAGGGATCGTCGGTCGACGACTGCAGGTCACACAGGATGATGGTCATGGCAAGCGCCCGATTTCTACAACGATGAGGGGGGAGGGCAACCGAAGAATGTGGCCGGCTCGACAACGCAGGCGACGATCCCGCAGCAGGGGATCGGTCGTGGATCAGCCCCTGCTGCGGCGTGATACGAGGAGTCGAGTCATGCGGAGCATCACCTCCAGGCTAGCGCCGCGTTCCCGACAGCTGCAACTCGGATCTCAGCTCGTGGGCGGCGGCTGCGGGATCGGCGGCTTCGGTGATGGCCCGGACCACCACGATCCGTTCGGCCCCGGCCGCCGCGACCTCGCGGACGCGGTCGAGATCGATCCCCCCGATCGCGAACCACGGCCGGGTGGGGGCCGCTCCACCGGTGGCACGGACCAGGTCGAGACCGGGGGCGGGGCGTCCGGGCTTGGTAGGCGTCGGCCAGCAGGGGCCGGTACAGAAGTAGTCGACCCCGGGTTCGACGGCCGCAGCGCGGGCCTCCTCGACGGCATGCGTGGAACGCCCGATCACCATGTCGGGCCCCACGATGTCGCGGGCATGGTGCACCGGTAGGTCGTCCTGTCCGAGGTGGAGCACGTCGGCGCGTGCGGCGCGGGCGACGTCGGCGCGGTCGTTGACCGCGCACAGCGCCCCGTGCGCGTGGGCCAGCTCCCGCAGCTCGCGGACCAGCCGGACCTCCTCGCGGGCCTCCAGCGCCCCGAATCGACGCTCGCCGACCGATCCCTTGTCGCGCAACTGCACGATGTCGACGCCACCGCGCAGCGCAGCACCGACGAAGTCGAGGAGGTCGCCGCGCTCCCGGCGGGCGTCCGTGCACAGGTAGAGGAACGCGGTCGCCAGGCGCTCGCGGGGGGAGGTGGCAGGGCGCTCGCGGGGGGAGGTTGCAGGTTGCTCGTGAGAGGAGACGACCGGGTGGGGGCGGGCCATGGCACCAGCGTGCCACGGGACGACCGTCCGGGCGGTCTCGGGTGGAGTAGGCTCGGCCGCGGAACACACGGGAGCCACGGCTCGTCCGCGCCGGATGGTGCGACCCCGCGGGGCTGAGAGTGGGGCCGGGGAGCCCCTGACCGTCAGACCTGATCCAGGTAATGCTGGCGCAGGAAGGGACTGTGGAATGACAACTGTCGCGGTGGTCGGCGGGGGGACTGTGGGCCTGGCCGTCGCCTGGACGTTGGCCCGCTCGGGATGCGATGTCGCAGTGCATGATCCGGCCCCCGGATCGGGAGCCTCATGGGTCGCCGGTGGCATGATCGCCCCCTACTCGGAGGCCTGGCCCGGCGAGGACGATCTGGTCCGCCTGGGAGTCCGGTCGCTCGGCCTGTGGCCCGGCTTCGCCGCCGCGCTCGCGCCGTTCGCCGAGGGGCCGGTGGTCACGGCGCGGGGGACCGTCTGGTTCGGCTTCGACGACGGCGACGCGCAGGACCTCGCGACGATGGCGGCGTGCGCCGCAGCGGTAGGCGAGCCGGGTGGTCTGGTGACGACCACCCCGTCGTCCGCGGTCCGGGACGTGCCGGGAGCGACACCGCGAGTCCGGGCCGCCGCCCGCGCGCCGTACGAGATCGCGGTGGACAACCGGACGGTGCATCGCGCGCTGGTCACGGCGTGCCGCGCGGCCGGGGTGCGGATGGTGCCCGCACGTGTGGAGTCGTTGGACGCGCTCGCTGCCGATCGGGTGGTGCTGTGCGCCGGCG
>CAJCHX010000026.1 GCA_903970215.1 Acidobacteriaceae bacterium | reverse complement strand
TCGGCGACGCCAATCTCGCCGAGACGTCGACGTACCTCAAAGTGGGAACCACCGCGCTGGTCCTCGATCTCATCGAATCCGGTGCGGACCTGTCCGACCTGCAGCTCGATCATCCCGTGACATCGCTGCACGCGGTCTCGTACGACCTCAGCCTGCGGGCGCTGATCCCGCTCGCCGATGGCCGGCATATGACGGCGATCGACATCCAGCGTGCGTACGCGGAGCGGGTCCAGGCGATGCTCGCCGCTCGGCCGGAGGACGCGCGCGCGGCGCACGTGCTCGAGCTGTGGGTGTCGGTGCTGGACCAACTCGAGGTGGACCCGATGGGCCTCGCCGACACGCTCGACTGGCCGGCGAAGTTGCGTCTGATGGAGGGCCTCCGGCAGCGTGAGGGCCTCGCCTGGAGTGCCTCGAAGCTGGCGCTGGTCGACCTGCAGTACTCCGACGTGCGGCTCGACAAGGGCCTGTACAACCGGCTGGTGGCGCGCGGTTCGATGAAGCGGATGGTCACGGAGCAGCAGGTGCTCGAAGCGATCACGACGCCGCCGGAGTCCACTCGCGCCTACTTCCGCGGCGAGTGTATGCGGCGGTTCGGTGCCGACGTGGCAGCTGCCAGTTGGGACTCGGTGATCTTCGACGTGGGCACCGAGTCGCTGGTCCGCATCCCCACCCTCGAGCCACTGCGCGGAACGCGGGAGCACGTCGGGCGGCTGCTGGACGAATCCGCCTCGGCGCGCGAGCTGGTCGAATCGCTGACGGCCTGATCCGGACTTCGACGTCATCACCGGGCTGTAGGTCCGTCCGCGCAGTCCGGTCCTATTGCAGGCATGAGAGGGGCGATCTATTCTCGAAATACTTCCATATGAAAGCGACGGGATCGATATGCGCCATGGTGATATCAGCTCGAGCAACGACACCGTCGGAGTCGCGGTGGTCAATTACAAGATGCCCCGTCTGCATACGCGTGAGGAAGTGCTGGACAACTGCCGCCGGATCGCCGACATGGTCGTCGGGATGAAGAGCGGCCTGCCGGGCATGGACCTGGTCGTCTTCCCCGAGTACTCGACCCAGGGGATCATGTACGACGAAGCCGAGATGTATGCGACTGCGGCGTCCGTGCCCGGCGAAGAGACTGCCGTCTTCTCCCGCGCCTGTCGCGAGGCCAAGACGTGGGGCGTCTTCTCGATCACCGGTGAGCAGCACGAGGACCACCCGACAAAGCCGCCGTACAACACGCTGATTCTCATCGACGACCAGGGCAGGATCGTCCAGAAGTATCGGAAGATCCTGCCCTGGTGCCCGATCGAGGGTTGGTATCCCGGCGATACCACGCACGTGAGCATCGGCCCCAAGGGGATGAAGATCTCGCTGATCGTCTGCGATGACGGCAACTACCCCGAGATCTGGCGTGACTGCGCAATGAAGGGCGCCGAGCTGATCGTCCGATGCCAGGGCTACATGTACCCCGCCAAGGAGCAGCAGGTGCTGATGGCCAAGGCGATGGCCTGGGCCAACAACTGTTATGTGGCCGTCGCGAATGCAGCCGGGTTCGACGGCGTCTACTCGTACTTCGGGCACAGTGCTCTGATCGGCTTCGACGGTCGCACACTCGGCGAGACCGGTGAGGAGGAGTACGGGATCCAGTACGCGCAGCTGTCGGTGTCGGCGATCCGCGACGCCCGCCAGAACGATCAATCACAGAACCACCTGTTCAAGCTGCTCCATCGCGGCTACACCGGCGTCCATGCCGCGGGCGACGGCGACAAGGGCGTGGCGGAGTGCCCGTTCGAGTTCTACAAGCTCTGGGTCACCGACGCCGAGGCCGCTCGCAAAGAGGTCGAGTCCATCACCCGCGAGACTGTCGGTGTCGCTGAGTGTCCCGTCGGCGATCTCCCCGTCGTCTGAGTCCCCGCGTAGCGTTAGGGGTCGTGAACCTCGGGAAGCGAAGCAGAGAGTTGTACACAAAGGCCTTCACGGAGGTCTTGCATCTGCACGGGTTGCTGTATGTGCGGTCGGGCGGCCATGTCGGCCACCGCCTCCTGTTCGGCGTTCCCAGTCTGATCGTCACCACGGTCGGAGCCAAGTCGGGCCAACCGCGGACCACGGTGCTCACGTACGCGCGGGACGGCGACGACTACGTGGTGGTGGCGTCCAAGGGCGGCGCTCCCAGGAACCCGGCCTGGTACCACAACATCGTCGCCGCGGGCGAGGTCGGCGTGCAAGTCGGGACTCGTCGTTTCCAGGCCCGCGTCACCGCTCTGGTGCCCGGCGATCCCGATTACGACCGACTGTGGCGGCTCGCCGACACCGCCAACGGCGGGCGATACACCCAGTACCAACGGAACACCCGGCGACCCATCCCCGTCTGCGTGCTCAGCCCGATCGCCTGACGGAGCCGGACCGGAGCAGCCTGGCGCGGCACGCCAGCGCTTCACCGACCGGTTGGCCGCCGCGACCGGTAGTGTTGGGGACACAACTTTCACCGGTGTCACTACCGGCCCGCTCACCGGCCACCCCCCAAGGGATCGGGGCCGCGGCCGCGGGGCGTGCCTGGGCGCCGGTCGTCGTGAAGGAGGCGGCAATGGCTCAAGAACAGACCAAGCGCGCGGGCGGGGGCGACGAGGACGACGATGCCGCCCCATCGTCAGGCGCGGGTCAGGAGCGTCTCGAGAAGCTGACCGACGACACCGACGACCTGCTCGATGAGATCGACGATGTGCTCGAGGAGAACGCGGAGGACTTCGTCCGCGCATACGTCCAGAAGGGCGGGCAGTGATCGGCCCGCATAACGGAGCGCCGGTCGGACCACTGGGCGGGACGGGATCGTCCTTCGCCGAGCACTTGGCGCGTACGGCGCCGGACGCGCTCCCGAGCGCGGGTGTCACGCGCGCACCGTCGGACTCGATACCGCACGGCACCACGATCGTTGCGCTGACGTTCGACGGGGGCGTCCTGCTCGCGGGCGACCGCCGCGCCACGATGGGGAACCTGATCGCCCAGCGCGACATCTGCAAGACGTTCGTGACCGATGACCACACCGCGGTCGGCATCGCCGGGACCGCGGGCATCGCCAAGCAGATCGTCAAGCTGTTCACGGTCGAGCTCGAACACTACGAGAAGATCGAAGGCGTTCCGCTCACGTTCGCCGGCAAGGCGAATCGGCTCGGCGGCATGGTCCGGTCCAACTTCCCTGCAGCGGCGCAGGGACTGGTCGCACTCCCGCTGCTGGTGGGCGTGGAGATCGGTGCGTCGGATCCGGCCACGTCGGGGCGCATCGTGTCGTACGACGTGACCGGCGACTGGCATGTGGAGCCCAATTACCACTCCATCGGATCCGGTTCGGCGTTCGCGAAGTCGTCGCTGAAGAAGCTGTACCGGCCGGGTGCCGGCCCGGACGAGGCGTTGGCGGCGGCGGCGGAGGCCCTGTTCGACGCTGCGGACGACGACTCGGCGACCGGCGGGCCGGACGTGATCCGCGGGCTCTATCCGTCGGCGGTGTTGGTCACCGCAGACGGTGCCGTGGAGGTCCCGGAGGCCGACGTCGCAGCCGCCACCGACGCGGTGATCCGGCGCCGGTCGGCCCAGGCAGGGGAGGGATAGATGAGCATGTCGCTGCCGTACTATGCATCGGCCGAGCAGATCATGCGCGACCGGTCCGAGCTGGCGCGCAAGGGAATCGCCCGCGGCCGCAGCGTCGTGGTGCAGAAATTCGCCGACGGTGTGCTGTTCGTGGCGGACAACTCGAGCACCTTGAACAAGGTGTCGGAGATCTATGACCGGATCGGCTTCGCGGCGGTCGGCAAGTACAACGAGTTCGAGTCCCTGCGTCGGGCCGGTATCCAGCTCGCCGACACTCGCGGCTACCAGTACGACCGTGCCGACGTCACCGGCCGCTCGCTGGCCAACGCGTACGCGTCCACGCTGGGGACGGTGTTCACCGAGCAGCCGAAGCCGTACGAGGTGGAGCTGTGCGTGGCCGAGGTCGGTCAGGCGGGTACCGACCGGCCGTCCCAGCTGTATCGCATCGGCTACGACGGGTCGATCGCCGACGAGAAGAAGTATCTGGTGATGGGCGGCCAGACCGAGTCGATATCGACCGTGCTCGCCGAGGGCTATGTCGACGACCAGGACCTCGCCACTGCGTTCACGCTCGCGGTGCGGGCCCTGGGTGCCCCTGCACCGGCGTCGGGCAACTCGTCGGGCTCGGCGAAGGACGTGCCCGTCGAGCCGAAGACATTCACCGCGAGTGAACTCGAGGTCGCGGTGCTGGACCGCAACCGGCCTCGGCGCGCGTTCCGCCGGGTGCGGGCCGCAGAGGTCTCCGCGCTGCTCTGACGCGAAGCGCCGCTGTGACCGAACACCGCGCCGCCGAACGGCTGCCCGCCTGAGTTCGAACCCGCACCGGGGTATGTTCGAGGGGTGCAGCGGCGAATCATGGGAATCGAGACCGAGTTCGGTGTCACGTGCACGTTTCACGGACACCGCCGCCTGAGTCCGGACGAGATCGCGCGGTACCTGTTCCGCCGGGTCGTGTCGTGGGGCCGGTCGTCCAACGTGTTCCTGCAGAACGGGGCGCGGCTCTACTTGGATGTCGGTAGTCATCCCGAATACGCGACCGCGGAGTGCGATTCGCTGCACCAGTTGGTCACACACGACCGGGCCGGTGAGCGGGTGCTCGAAGACCTGCTGTTGGACGCCGAGAAGCGGCTCGCCGACGAGGGCATCGGCGGCGACATATACCTGTTCAAGAACAACACCGACTCGGCGGGCAACTCCTACGGTTGCCACGAGAACTACTTGATCGGACGGGTCGGGGAGTTCTCCCGCATCGCCGACGTGCTGCTCCCGTTCCTGGTCACCAGGCAACTCATCTGCGGCGCGGGGAAGGTGCTGCATACGCCGAAGACGGCGACGTTCTGCTTGAGCCAGCGGGCCGAACACATCTGGGAGGGTGTGTCGTCGGCCACCACCCGCTCCCGCCCGATCATCAACACGCGAGACGAGCCGCACGCCGATGCCGAGAAGTACCGTCGCCTGCATGTGATCGTCGGCGACTCCAACATGGCCGAGACCAGCACGATGCTCAAGGTGGGCACTGCGGCGCTGGTGCTCGAGATGATCGAGGCGGGTGTCCAGTTCCACGACTTCTCCCTCGACAACCCGATCCGCGCGATCCGGGAGGTGAGCCACGACGTCACCGGCCGCAATCCCGTCCGCCTCGCCGGTGGACGTACCGCCGGCGCTTTGGACATCCAGCGCGAGTACCACGCCCGCGCCGTCGACTACCTGCGTACCCGCGAGCCGAACACCCAGATCGAGCAGGTGGTGGACCTGTGGGGACGGGTACTCGACGCGGTGGACCTGCAGGACTTCTCGAAGGTGGACACCGAGATCGACTGGGTCATCAAACGCAAGCTGTTCCAGCGCTACATTGACAAGTACGGGATGGACCTCGCCGACCCGAAGATCGCGCAACTCGACCTGGCGTACCACGACATCAAGCGTGGGCGCGGCGTGTTCGACCTGCTGCAGCGCAAGGGGCTGGCGGCGCGGTTCACCACCGACGAGGAGATCGACGACGCGGTCCTGACGCCCCCACAGACGACGCGCGCCAAGCTGCGCGGCGATTTCATCAAGGCGGCCCAGGAGGCTGGTCGCGACTTCACCGTCGACTGGGTCCACCTGAAGTTGAACGACCAGGCCCAGCGAACGGTGTTGTGCAAGGACCCCTTCCGCAGCGTGGATGAGCGCGTCGAACGTCTTGTGGCATCGCTGTAACCACTAGGCTGTCGCAGGTGGCGACTGCGCGCATCGAAAGGTTGATGAACCTCGTCATCTACCTCAAATGGACCACCCGGTACGTGCCTGCTCAACAGATCCGGGAGCGCGTCGCGGGCTACTCGGACAGCGAGTCGGACGAGGCCTTCTCGCGCATGTTCGAGCGGGACAAGTCCGACCTGCGCGAGATCGGGATCCCCATCCAGGTGGGACCCGTGTCCAAGACGTACGGGGGCGAGGGTTACCGGATCCGCGCGGACGAGTACGCGATGGATCCCATCGATCTGGACGCCGACGAGGCCGCCGCTGTCGCCATCGCAGCGGCCATGTGGCGCTCGCCGGAGTTGACCCAATCGGCGCAGTCGGCGCTGCAGAAGCTCAAAGCGGCAGGTGAAGAGGTCGATGGACCTGGCGCTGCCGCCGGCCTCGCGTCGGGCCTCGACGCGGGTAGTGACGCGGAGGCCGCGCTGACCACCCTCCTGACGGGCATCACGACCCACCGGCAGGTGCGGTTCGGGCATCGTCGGGACAAGACGAAGCCGTACGCCGACCGGACGCTGCACCCCTGGGGCGTGGTCACCCGCAACGGCACGTTCTACGTGGTCGGCCACGATGTGGATCGAGGCGAGGTGCGCACCTTCCGCGGGTCCCGGATCGGCGACGTCCGAGTATTGGACGAACCGGCTATCACCGCGCCCGCAGGATTCGACGCGCGACGGTACGTCGCGGAGTTCGCCGCGCTCGGCTACGACACCCAGGGCGAGGCCCGGATCTGGCTGGCAGCGGGACGAGGTCGCGGATTGCGCCGGTCGGCCGTCGGCGCGGTCGACGAGACGTTCCGCGACCGACCGGGCACCGTGGTGACGGTGCCGCTGCGCTCGCTTGGCACGCTCGCAGGGGCCGTTGCGGGACTGGGCGCCGATGCGGTGGTGCTCGAGCCCACCGAGCTGCGTGACGCGGTGGTCGCGAGCCTGGAGCGCCTGCTGGCCGGTGCGAGCAGGACGGACGGCCTGGGGGAGGATGGATCGGGGGAGGACAGCCGATGACGACGCGGATGACCGAGCGCCTCGGCCGGTGGCTGACGATGGTGCCGTACTTCGTGAGCAATCCGGGCGCCACGTACGCGCAGGCGGCCCGTGATCTGGGCGTCACGGAGAAACAGCTGCGCAAGGACCTCGAGTCGGTGTGGATGTGTGGGCTACCCGGTATGGGGCCGGGCGATCTGATCGACCTGGACCTGACCGACACCGGGGTGACGGTCAGCTATGCGGCGGGCATCGAGCGGCCGCTCAAGCTGACACTCAATGAGGCGACGTCGTTGCTGCTGTCGCTCCGGGTACTCGCCGATCTGCCCGGGCAGGCCGACCCCGCGGCGGTGCTCCGGGCCATCGACAAGATCGGCACCGCGGTCGGTGCCGGAGCCCGCGACGCGATCGAGTCGATCCAGGGTGCCGGTACCGTCGAGTCCGTGAGCACGGCCACCGTCCGGGGCGCGCTGCGGGACGGTCGCGCACTCGCGCTCGACTATTATTCCGAGTCCCGCGACGAGAGCACCGAGCGGATCGTCGACCCGATCGAGATCCGGATCTTCGACGGCCACTCCTATCTGCGGGCCTGGTGTCGGCAGAGCAAGGGCGAGCGGATGTTTCGGCTCGACCGGATCGACTCGGCGACCGAGTTGGACGAGCCGGCCGCGGTGCCGGACGGGCGGGGCGACATGACGTCGCTGTTCGATCCCGCCGCCGATTCCACCCTCACCACTGCGAGGCTGCGAGTGGGCGCAGACAGCGCGTGGGTCTTGGAGTACCACCCGTTCACCCTGGAGAACGGCGCCGGACGGGCACCCGACGGTTCCGTGGTGGCTGCGATGCCCTACGCGTCGCAGGAATGGATGACCCGATTCGTGACGGGTTTCGGTGGCGACCTGCAGGTCCTGGCGCCGCCCGAACTGGCCGATGCGGTGGCGGCGCGAGCGGCCGCCGGCCTGGCGAACTACCGATGAAGCCGCGGAGATCGCGACGGGCCGTCGGTGCCGCCACGCTCTGCGCGTCGGTACTGGTGATGTGCGGAGCGGGTGTCGCCGGCCCGAAGGTGTACCCGGTGCACCGCACATCGCCGGTGGTCGCGGTGGTCGGTGCCTCGATCGCGTGGGGCGAGGGCGCCTCGCCCGGCGAGGGGTGGGCGGACCTACTCGCCGATCGCCTCGGTGTGCAGGCAGACGTCAGCGCCGACCCCGGGGCCGGGTTCGTTGCCACGGGCTGGCGACACGGCGGGCCGATGTCGCGGTTGTTGCCCGACCTGGATCTCGACCGTCTGCACCCCGCACTGGTTCTGGTGCAGGCGGGCCACAACGACATCGGGACACCCCTGCCCGACGTGACCAGGCGCGTCACCGCCCTCTTCGATGCGATCCGGGAGCAGACCCCGCACTCGGTGGTGGGTCTGATCTCCGTCTTCCCGACCGGCGATCAACCGTCGGCCGCGGCGCGTGCGACGGACGCCGCGATCGTCGCGGCGGCCCGCGCAGCGTGGCCGGGGCTCATAGTGTTCGATCCGATCACAGGACGCTGGCGCTTTCCACGCCTCACCGATGGGCTGCACCCGACGGAGGAAGGCCACCACTGGATAGCGGCGCGGCTCGCGGGACCCTTACAAGGTGCGCTCGACCGCGGCCGCACCCGCGGCCCCGAGCCGATGCCCTCGTGGCCCGATCTACTGAATTCGACATTCGGGTCTACTACTGTGGACTCCCGGCAAGGTCAGCCTTTTCATCGCGTCGTTACAGCATTCTCCTAAGTCCAGGAGAACTATGGAGAGCATGGGTCAGTCACGTAGCCGATGTTCCGCTTCGAGCCTCGCCGCTCTGATCCGAGATCGCTCGGTCGATCGCGGCGACGCGGAGTTCCTCCGTGGCGTCGACGGACCGGCGACCTCGGTGACTTTCACCGAGCTGGCCGAGCTCGCTGCGCGGCGTTCGGCGCAGCTGGCCGCCACCGCTCCAGGTGCGCGGATCGCGCTCCTCATCGACGACTCCGTCGCGCTGGCCTCGGCGTTCGTCACCGTCATCGCGGCAGGCCGCATCGCAGTCCCGCTCGATCCCCGCGCCCCACTGTCGGAGCTGCTCCGGATCGGCGCCCGAATGGGGTTCGACGCAGTCGTCACCGATCGAACAGATCTGACGGCGCTGGGCGTGCCCGTGCTGCCGGTCGAAGCCGATCCCGCCGGTCGGGTGCAGGCAGGGGATACCCCGGCGGGTGGGGTTCTGCTGTCGACATCCGGGTCGACCGGCGAACCGAAGTCCGTATTGCTGTCGGAGGCGCAGCTCCTGTACGTCGCCGCCGGGATCGCCACGCACAACGAACTCGGGCCCGCAGACCGCGGGTTCAACTGTCTGCCGTTGTTCCACATCAATGCAGAGGTGGTCGGTGTCCTCGCGTCCCTGTATGCGGGTGCCACGTTGGTTCTGGCCCGGCGGTTCTCGCGCGCCGGGTTCTGGGAGCGCCTCGTCGACGAGGAGATCACCTGGCTGAACGCTGTGCCTGCCATTCTCGCCATCCTCTCCGCCGGCGACGTGCCGCAATCCCTGCCCACGCTGCGCTTCATCCGGTCCGCGTCCGCGCCGTTGCCGACCGCGGTCCGGGAACGGGTGAGCGCCCTCGGCGTCCCACTGGTGGAGAGTTACGGCATGACCGAGGCGGCCTCGCAGATCACCGCGACCCCCTTGCACGGCGAGGCGCCGGCCCGTTCGTGCGGCCGCCCCGTCGGTGTGGACCTCGAGATCCGCGACGCCGCTCGGCGCCCCGTCCCGACGGGGGTGGTGGGCCACGTGACGGTCCGCGGCGCGGGCGTCATATCGGGGTATGACGGCGGTCGCGAGGCCCGCCGGTTCGACAGCGCCGGCTGGCTCGACACCAACGATATGGGCTACGTCGACGCCGATGGCTTCGTGTATCTGGTCGGCCGGAAGGACGACGCGATCAATCGCGGCGGCGAACTCGTGTACCCGCGCGAGATCGAGGAGGTCGTCCAGGACGACCCTGGGGTGCGCGAGGTGGTGGTGACCGGCCGCGAACACGACATCCTCGGCGCGGTGCCCGTTGCGTTCGTCATTCCGACCGACCCGGACGAATCCGAGGAGGTCCTGCGGCAGCGGCTCTCCGAGCGGTGCGCGACCCGACTCTCTCCATCGAAGCGCCCAGCTGCGTTCGACTTGGTTCCGGACTTCCCGAGAGCTGCGACCGGGAAGGTGCAGCGGCACCGTCTCGCGGGGCTCAGCGCGTGATCGGGGCGGGTAACGTCGACGCGGTGCGGGATGCCCTCGGTCTGCCCGATCGTGCGGTCAAGCCCCGCACCCGGGGGCTGACGATGGCGATCGACCACGGCCTGCCCACCGGGCTGTTCACCGACCTGGTGAACAGCTTCGGCGAGCACATCGACTTCTTCAAATTCGGCTGGGGCACCGGCCTGGTCACCCCGCAGATCGGCGAGAAGATTCGAGCCGCCCGCGAGGCGGGGGTGGAGTTCTACTTCGGCGGGACCCTGTTCGAAAAGTTCGTCCACCAGGACCGCCTCGAGACGTACTTCGCCTGGTGTGACCAGTGGGGGATC
>CAJCHX010000025.1 GCA_903970215.1 Acidobacteriaceae bacterium | reverse complement strand
TTCCCCGATCCTGACGAATGCGATCCCATCGGTAAGGAACCTACCGCACCTGTGAGCCCCCGACCGCGGCCCACTCGTCGGCCTGCGTCCTACCTGCGCAGGAGACCCGCCGGCGGCGCGGGCGAGTCGTCCGCGGTGGCGGCGGTCCGGGGCCGGGCGCCGCCCGTGAACCAGACCGCGTCGCCACCGGTGTGGACGGTCGCGGGGAACGGGTCCGATGCCGCGCGCCGCACGAGAGCTGGGACGTCGAGGGTGGCTGCCCCCGACGTGGCGACGAGTACGACGTTCCCGAACCGTCGGCCTTTGAGTGTCGCCGGCTCGGCGATCACTGTCACGGGTCCGATCGCGTCGGCGACGGTCGCGGTGAGCGCGCGGGCGAACGCGAGCCCTCCGCCGTCGGCGACGTTGATCGCGACCGCCCCGCCCGGCGCCAGCAACGGCCGCAGCGAGGTGAAGAAATCGGTAGTGGTGAACCTGGCGGGGGTACGTGCCCCGGCGAAGACGTCGACGACCAACAACTCGACCCGCCCACGGAGTCCCGCAGGCAGGACGGCCGTGGCGGTGAAGGCATCGGCGCAGCGGACCCGGATCTGTGCGCCGCGGGTTAGCGGCAGTGCATCGCGGACCGCGTCGATCACGGCCCGATCGGACTCGAGCACCTGTTGCCGCGATCCGGGGCGGGTGTGGGCGATGTACCGCGGCAGGGTCAGTCCGCCGCCACCGAGGTGGAGTGCCGTGATCGGCGCAGCGGGCGGGGCGATCACGTCGACGACGTGGCCGATCCGACGGACGTACTCGAAGACGAGGTTCGTCGGATCGACCGTGTCGACGTAGCTCTGTGGCGTCCCGTCGAGCTCGACGGTGAATCCGCCGGGATGGTCGCGATCGGATACGACCTCGACCGCCCCGGTGGGTGCGACCCCGATCCCGGCCGGTTCGGTGCGGCGCGGGCCGGGCTCGCTAGGCGTTGGCAGCCTTGAACTCACGCCGGCGTGCGTGCAGGATCGGCTCGGTGTAGCCGTTCGGCTGCGCGCCACCTTTGAGGATCAGGTCCTTTGCGGCCTGGAAGGCGATGTTGGTGTCGAAATCGGGTGCCAGCGGCCGGTAGGCCGGGTCGCCGGCGTTCTGCTGGTCGACGACCGGCGCCATCCGCTCCAGGCTCGCGATGACCTCGTCCTCGGTGACGACGCCGTGTGCCAGCCAGTTGGCCAGCAGCTGGCTGGAGATGCGCAGGGTGGCGCGGTCCTCCATGAGCGCGATGTCGTGGATGTCCGGCACCTTGGAGCAGCCGACGCCCTGGTCGATCCAACGCACCACGTAGCCGAGGATCGACTGCGCGTTGTTGTCGAGTTCCTCACGCTTCTCCTCGGCCGACCAGTCGGTCTTGGGGGCGAGCGGGATGGTCAGGATGTCGTCCACCGACGCAGGGTCGCGCTTGGCGATGTCGTTCTGCACCTCGAAGACGTCCACCAGGTGGTAGTGCAGTGCATGCAGGGTCGCCGCGGTCGGGGACGGCACCCACGCGGTGGTGGCGCCCGCCTTCGGCTGGGCGATCTTCTGCTCCAGCATGGCTGCCATCAGGTCGGGCATGGCCCACATGCCCTTGCCGATCTGCGCGCGGTGCTGCAGTCCGGCGTGCAGGCCCACGTCGACATTGGAGTCCTCGTACGCCGAGATCCACTTCTGCGACTTCATCTCGCCCTTGCGGACGACGGGGCCGGCCAGCATCGAGGTGTGGATCTCGTCGCCGGTGCGGTCCAGGAAGCCGGTGTTGATGAACACGACGCGATCTGCGGCCTGCTCGATGGATGCCTTGAGGTTGACGGTGGTGCGCCGCTCCTCGTCCATGATGCCCACCTTGAGCGTGGTGCTCGGCAGGCCCAGCAGCTTCTCGACGCGGCTGAACAGCTCGACCGTGAACGCGACCTCCTCTGGGCCGTGCATCTTGGGCTTGACGATGTAGACCGACCCGGTGCGCGAGTTGGTCAACCCGTCCGATCCCAGACCGTGGATAGCGGCGAGCGCGGTGACGACGGCGTCGAGGATGCCCTCGCCGACCTCCTTGCCCTCGGGATCGATCACGGCGTCAGTGGTCATCAGGTGGCCCACGTTGCGGACGAACAGAAGGGACCGGCCGTGCAGGGTCAGCTCCGAGCCGTCGGGTGCCGTGTAGGTGCGGTCGGGGTTGAGCACGCGGGTGAAGGTCTTGCCGCCCTTGGTGACCTCCTCGGCGAGGTCGCCCTTGTTGAGGCCCAGCCAGTTGCGGTAGCCCACCACCTTGTCGTCGGCGTCGACCGCCGCGACCGAGTCCTCGAGGTCCATGATCGTCGTGATCGCGGACTCGACCAGGACGTCCTTGACGCCCGCGGCGTCGGTGGAGCCGATCGGCGAGGTCGGGTCGATCTGGATCTCGAGGTGCAGGCCGTTGTGGCGCAGCAGGATCGCCGACGGTGACGCCGGATCGCCGACGTAGCCGGCGAACACGCCGGGGTCGGCCAGCCCCACCGTGTGACCGTCGACGACCGCGCGCAGGACGCTCTCGGCGGTGCCGGTCTGGTCGGTTCCGCCGACGATCGTGTACTCCGTCACGTCCGCGTGCGACCCCGACTCCAGCGGAACGGCCTCGTCGAGGAAGTTCTTGGCGTACGCGATGACCTTGTCGCCGCGGACCTTGTTGTAGCCCGGCTTACCGCCGGGCGCCTTCTCGGCGCCGTCGGTCTCGGGGATGGCATCGGTGCCGTAGAGAGCGTCGTAGAGCGAACCCCAGCGGGCGTTCGCGGCGTTGATCGCGAATCGGGCGTTGAGGATGGGCACCACGAGCTGCGGACCGGCGGTCGAGGTGATCTCGGTGTCGACGTTCTCGGTGGAGATCTGGAAGTCCTCGGGGACCGGCACCAGGTAGCCGATGTCGGTGAGGAACTGCTTGTAAGCGGCGAAGTCGACGGGTCCGGGGTTGGCCTTGTGGAAGCCGTCGATCTGCGCCTGGAAGTCGTCGCGGCGCGCGAGGAGGTCCGCGTTGCGGTACGACAGGTCCTCGATCAGCTGCGCGGTGCCGGCCCAGAACGCCGCCTGGTCTACGCCCGTGCCCGGGAGGGCCTCGTTGTTGATGAAGTCGTAGAGAACCGTCGCGACCTGCAGGCCGTTGACGGACGTACGGGCGGTGTCGGCCATCTAGGAAACCCCTTCGTCAGTGCGCTTCGTCCATGAAGCAGCCACCGTCAACGTTACCGTGCAGTACATTGCCGCCGAGTTGCGCCCAGCGGGTTCTGCCGTGAAGGTGGTGCCTCAGACCAGCACGAAAGGGGCAGACATGGGTGAGCGGGTCTCGTTTGCCAGCTCTGTGGGGCCACAGCTGGCGGGGATCATCGAGGAGCCCGTGGGACAGGTGCGCGGCTGGGGCGTCTTCTCGCACGGATTCACTCTCGGCAAGGACTGCCCGGCGGCGTCGCGGATCTGCAAGCAGCTGGCGTCCGAGGGCGTGGGGATGTTGCGGTTCGACAACCTGGGGCTCGGCGATTCCGAAGGCGACTGGGGCGACGGTTCCTTCACGGTCAAGGTCGCCGACACCGTGCGTGCCGTGGCGTTCATGGCTGAGCGCGGCACGCCCGCGGAACTGCTGATCGGACACTCGTGGGGTGGCGCCGCCGTGATCGCCGCAGCCTGCCGGGCGCCGGACGTGCGGGCCGTCGCAACCGTGGGCGCGCCCTACGACCCCAGCCACGTCGAGCATCAGTACGACACCGTGTTGGATCGGGTCTTCGCCGAGGGGCACGCGGAGTGGATGGTCGGCGGCCGGGCGCTCAACCTCAAGCGGGACTTCGTCGAGGACGTCAAAAGGGCGGATCTGCGCGAGTGCATCCGGACGTTGCGGCGCCCGCTGATGGTGATGCACTCGCCGACCGACGACACGGTCGGTATCGACAACGCGAGCGAGATCTTCACCACCGCTCGGCACCCGCGCAGCTTCGTCTCGCTCGAGGGCTCGGACCACCTGCTCACTGCGAAGGGCCAGGCACAGCGGGCCGCACACATCGTCAGCGCGTGGGCCCACCAGTACCTGGGGGAGTCGGCTCCTGGGCGGTGAGTATGTGCACTGACGCGAAAGCGGTTCAGCCGGTCGCGATCTCGGTGCCGAACATCCGGCGGGCCAGATCCAGCGAGGCGGCGACGGTGTCGAACCCCCGCGGCAGCATGACCGCCTCGTAAGCGGCGACCGCATCGTGCAGTGAGCGACCGTCGGCGACCGCACCGATGATGCATTCGGCCAGGTCGGCGGCGTCTCGCAAAGCGGTGTTGGCACCGACGCCGCCGGTGGGCGGCATCGCGTGGATGGCGTCGCCGAGCAGCGTCACCGGGCCCGTAGCCCACGGCGCGACCGGGCGCGCGGCTCGCAATGCGATCGGCAGATACGACGACGGGTCGGAGCGGTCGAACAGGGTCCGGATCGTCGGGTGCATGCCCGCGACGCCGTCGAGGGCGAGCCGGTGTAAGTGCTCCGGGGTCGCCGCGAGCAGCTGCCCGTCGTCGACGCCCAGCTGCTCGGGCGAAGCGACGAAAGTGGTCATCAGATAGTCGCTCACACCGTTGACCTTGGTGCGCAAGCGCACCGGGGCGAAGCCGACGCCCAGTGGGCCGAGACCTGCCCAGGAGAAGCCGCGCAGCAGGTCGGGCGGCACCAGCGCGGTGTTGGCGGGGGTGAGCGGCAGGCGCCCGTACAGGCAGCGCAGGCCCAGGTCTTGGATACCGGCGTGGGGCAGTAGCGCTCGCCGGACGGCGGAACCGACACCGTCGGCACCCACCAGCAGGTCCGCCTCGACGGAGCCGCCCGTGAGCTCGACGCGCACACGATCGCCGTCGGCCTCGAACCCGGTGACGGCCGTCCCGAACCGGACCACGGGGCCGAGTCCGGTGAGCAATCCGGCCCGGAACGTGTCGCGGTCGACGTTGGTGATCTCGGATTCGGGCGGATCGGGGAACTCCTGTGCCATCACCTCGACCAACTGATCGGTATATCCGGCGATCCGGTCTCCGCTGACGCCACTGGTGTCGCGGACCAGGTCCAGCACCGCGGGGGGCAGGCAGCGGCGTAGGGCGTCGTTGCCGTCCGGGTCGATGTGCAGGCGGTAGCCCTGACCGCGGGTCTGCGGTGACCGGTCGCGTTCGGCGACGCTGACGTCCACGCCGTGACGGTGTAGCGCCTGGGCGAGTGCGAGTCCGCCGATGCCGGCGCCGGCGACGACGATGCGGGGATCTGTGGCCATGTCTGGACTCTCGTTTCCGTAGGGCGGCTCCCATTGTCAATCGAATGAGGGACACTGTCAATCATTCATATGATTGAGGCTCGCGCCCGAAC
>CAJCHX010000024.1 GCA_903970215.1 Acidobacteriaceae bacterium | reverse complement strand
TCGGCATCGACTTCGGCGGCCACTCGGCGAGACCCAGATCATGGGCCAGCCGGTCGCGGCTCTCGACGAGCCGATCCGTGCCGAGGGGGCGCTGACCCGCCTCGAGCTCGTCCCTGCTCGGGATGAGGTGCTGGCACAGCGGTACACCAATACTCGGCTGGTCGAGATCCTCAGTCATTTCACCGAGGTGGAGATCGCGATCATCGAGCTGAACGCGGACGGGCGCCAGTGGGCGTCGGCGGCGACCGAGTGCGGTGAGTCACCTCAGGTCGGTGAGAGCATTCGCCGCCGCCTCAACTACCGCCGACGGCTCATGGAAGACCGGTGTGCCCGCCGAACCGGATAGCTGGCCACAGCACGCGGACTTATCGGCGGCGCGTCACCGTCTTGTCGGCTCATGGGCAACGTGATACCGCGGCGAGCCGGCCCACGTGCGGCGACGTGGTCGTCGTCGGAGATCCCGACCGCCGCGTACCGCCGAATGGGACGGAGTCACGACCCCGTTTGGCGAGACGGTCCGATCCTGCGAGCGCGTCGACGTCACCACCGAAGCCCAGCCTTGAACGCTGTGTCGCGCGACGCCCTCTGGAGCGGAGGCTCGACGAGGACACGCCGGAGCAGATCCCCCGACTTCGGTGTGGTGGGCACTCCCCGGAGCAGGCCGATCGCCACCTCGATACCGCACTGGCAGGGATCGCCGCCGGTAGGCGAAGGAGCATTCCAACTCGTGGACGACATCTGCCGGAAGCTCTGCCCCGGCAACGCTCCTCGCCGCTGGCTACCCGACCCAAAGGAGACCGGACACCGCGCCGCGACCTTCGAGGCCGCGAGAGTTGCTCAAGCGGACTTGTCGGCACCAGCGGGTACACCTCTGGCATGGAGACCATCGATGAACTGACGCCCGACATGCGCCGGTGGCTGGTGACATCGCAGGGTTCGACCCACCTGTGGGATCTCGACGCCTTCACCTACGAGCGCCGCCCCGGACCGCACAGCCCCTCCGGCTCATTCGACCACGACGAACAGCCGCACCGGATCACCCGCGTCCACTCCTGGCCGAAAGTCGGCGGACAGTCGTTCGTGTTCTACGACGACCTGCACAATCCGTGGGAGGTCGAGCAGTTCCGCCACTCATCGGTCATCACCCGGATCGAGCGCCTCGACGACAGTTCACCCTCGCCCGCCCCGGGGGCAGGCCGGTGAAGGTCACGATCCACGTCGACGTCGAGGCCGCGCTGGTCGGGCCCAGCTACGCCTTCGGTCACCGCGGCCCGGGGATCCGAGTCACCATCGGGCGGCGAACCGTCGAGGTTCGCAGGCGAGCGGCCGTCCCTGGCGTCCACACTCGGCCCGGTCGGCCAGCATGGAACCAGACACGCCGCGGAGGTCTGTTCACGGAGAGTGCGCTGCCGCTGCCCGGTGTCACGCTGTCATACACACGGCGACGCTTGAGCTACGGCGAGGCGGTCGCCAGCAGGTTCACCGACACCGCCTTCGACTGGGTCATCGACGAGTTCGACGCCAGCTTCAACGACCTGGCCATCGCGACCCTGCGCTACCACCAGGACTGGGCGGTCACCGACTGCGACGACCAGCACCGCGCGGCATATCAGGATCTGATCGACCGGCTCGGCGAGTCGGCACCCGACTTCACCGATAAGGAGATCCGGGTGCTCGATGCGGCCCGCGCCGAGCGGATCGAACGACTCCCGAACGGCCGCACACGCCTGCACCCACCCACCGCCGAGGTCGCCGCCGTGTACGCCGCACACGACCAGCGCCAGAACGAATGGCTCAGCCGGATCACTCGGTCGCGGCACGACTTCGTCGACATCGTCCCGGACCTGTGGTCATGACCGCGGGATGGCCGCCATACCGCCTGGTATTCGGGTGCGTGTCGACGCCGCATGCCGGATACTCGCTGTATGCGTATCTGCGGCGTCTACCGGTCGAGGCTCAAACGGT
>CAJCHX010000023.1 GCA_903970215.1 Acidobacteriaceae bacterium | reverse complement strand
TCACGTCGTGCTCGAGCGTGTGTTCGGCACTGATCTGCTTGGCCTCGGCCCGCGGGTTGACGGGCCGATCGTCGATGCCGCGGGCGAGCCGGTGCAGCGCGGGACCGACGGTGCCGCCCAGCACCGACACCACCTCCACATCCGACATCGCCGCGAGCTGCCCGATGGTCTCGATGCCGAGCTTCGCGAGCCGATCGCCGGCCACCGGGCCGATGCCCCACAGCTTGCGCACCGGCAGGTGGGACAGCAGCGCCTCCTGCTCATCGGGAGCGATCACCAACACGCCGTCGGGTTTCGCCAGGCCGGACGCGATCTTCGCCGTCTGCTTACCTGCGCCCGCACCGACGGATGCGGTCAGGCCCGTCGCCGCACGGATCCGCGCGCGTAGTTCCTCGGCGAAGGTGACCACGTCGGCCTTGCCCGCCCCGGCCAGCTCGGCAGGCTCACCGAACGCCTCGTCGAACGAGAGCGTCTCGACCACCGGGACCAGCTCCCGCACCGCCCCGAACACCCGGCGGCTGGCGGCCGAATAGACCGCCCCACGTGGCGGCAGCACGATGCCGCCCGCGCCCACCAGGCGCCGCGCTTGGTGCATCGGCATGGCCGAACGGGCACCGAACGCCCGCGCCTCGTAACTGGCGCCCGCCACGACGCCCCGTCCGCCCATACCCCCGACCAGGACGGGGCGGCCGCGCAGAGTAGGCCGGGTGAGCTGCTCGACAGACGCGAAGAAGGCGTCCATATCGAAGTGCAGCACCCAGCGCGTGGCCACGGCGCGCGCTAGACCACGATCAGGCGCGCGGTGACACCGTCGCCGACATCGACGCCGTCGTCCAGCCCACCGACGATATCCAGCGACGTGGCCAGCACCTCGCCCGCGATCAGCTCGCGGTGCCGCTCGGCCCATGCGCGACGCTCGGCGGGGACTGCGAGGGCCAGGGCGATGCGGTCGGAGACGTCGAGCCCGGCGGCACGCCGCGCCTCCTGCAGCTCGCGAACACGGTCCTTGGCCCAGCCCTCCGCCTCGAGCGGCTCGGTCACCGTCAGGTCGAGGACTACCAGGCCCGAGCCTCCCGGCAACTCGGCGGTCGAGTCGGGCGACACCGCAACGAGCTTGCGGGTGAACTCGCCGTCCTGCAGGACGATGCCTGCGGAGCCGTCCGGCTCGACCGTGACGACGCCGTCGGCCTCGGACCACTGGCCGGCCTTGACGGCCTTGATGACCTTCTGCACATCTCGGCCGAGCCGCGGGCCCGCGGCCCGCGCGTTGACCGCCAGCTCGATCCGGCCGTAGGTGTCGGTGTCGGTCGACAAGATGACGTCCTTGACGTTGACCTCGTCCCGGATGAGCGACGTGAACGGCGCGAGCCGCTCGGCGTGGACGCCCGCTACCGTCAGCGTCTCGAGCGGGAGGCGCACCCGCAGCTTGTTGGCCTTGCGCACCGACGAGGCGACCGAGCACACCTCGCGCACGCCGTCCATGGCGGCGACCAGCTCGGGGTCGGCGGGCAGCTCTCCCTCGCCGGGCCAATCCGTGAGGTGCACCGACTCGCCGCCCGTGAGGCCGCGCCAGATCGCCTCGGTGGCCATCGGCAGTAGCGGGGCGGCGATCCGGCACACCGTCTCGAGCACCGTGTACAGGGTGTCGAAAGCGGCCGCATCGGTACCTGCCCAGAACCGCGACCGCGACCGCCGCACGTACCAGTTGGTCAGCGCGTCGGTGAAAGTGCGCAGCTCATCGCAGGCATCGGCGATGTCGGTGCGGTCCAGAGCGTCGGTGATCACATCCCGGGTCTGGGCCAGCTTGGCGAGGATGTAGCGGTCGAGCACGTCTGTCGAGTCGGTGCGCCACGTGGCCGGCTTCTCCGCGTACAGCGCGAAGAAGCTGTACGCGTTCCACAACGGCAGCAGCGCCTGCCGGACGCCTTCACGGATGCCCTGCTCGGTGACCACCAGGTTGCCGCCGCGCAGGATCGGGCTGGCCATGAGGAACCAGCGCATCGCGTCGGAGCCGTCACGCCCCAGAACCTCGTTGACGTCCGGATAGTTGCGCTTGCTCTTGGACATCTTCTGGCCGTCGTTGCCGAGGACGATCCCGTGCGCCGCACACGTGCGGAACGCCGGGCGATCGAACAGCGCCGTAGCGAGTACGTGCAGGTTGTAGAACCAACCGCGGGTCTGGCCGTTGTACTCGACGATGAAGTCGCCCGGGTAGTGGGTCTCGAACCACTCGCGGTTCTCGAACGGGTAGTGCACCTGCGCGAACGGCATGGAGCCCGACTCGAACCAGCAGTCGAGTACCTCGGGTACGCGACGCATGGTGGAGCGCCCCGTGGGGTCGTCGGGGTTGGGCCGGGTGAGCTGGTCGATGTACGGCCGGTGCAGGTTGTCCGGGCGTACACCGAAGTCGCGTTCGAGCTGGTCCAGCGAGCCGTACACGTCGATCCGCGGGTACTCGGGGTCGTCGGACACCCACACCGGGATCGGCGCGCCCCAGTACCGGTTGCGGCTGATGTTCCAGTCCTTGGCCCCCTCGAGCCACTTACCGAACTGACCGTCCTTGATGTGCTCGGGCGTCCAGGTGATCTGCTGATTGAGCTCGACCATCCGGTCGCGGAACTTGGTGACCTCGACGAACTACGACGGCACGGCCATGTAGATGAGCGGCTGACCGGACCGCCAGCTGTGCGGATAGCTGTGCTCGATGGTCTCGTGCCGCAGCAGCCGGCCCGCGGTCTTGAGGTCCTTGATGATGACGGGGTTGGCGTCGAACACCTGGAGGCCCGCATAAGGCGGGACCAGCGAGGTGAAGCGCCCGCCGGAGTCGAGCGGCTGCACGACCTCGATGCCGTACTTCCCCGTGGCGAGGTCCATGTCCTCCTCACCGAACGCGGGAGCGAGGTGGACGATGCCGGTACCGGAATCGGTGGTGACGTAGTCGGCGAGCAGTGTCACGAACGCCTTGGGGTGGTCTTCGAAGAAGTCGAACGGTGGTGTGTAGGCGGCGGATTCGAGCTCGCGCCCCTTGTACGTGCCCTTGACCTCCGGGTTCTCGCCCAGCTCACGGGTGTACTGACCCAGGCGGGCCTGGGCGAGCAGGAACTCCTGACCGGCGAACGGGGTGCCCTCGGCGGCGACCACGTGGACGTAGTCCAGATCGGGGTGCACGGCGATGGCCAGGTTCGACGGGAGCGTCCACGGGGTCGTGGTCCAGATCAGGGCCTGGACTCCGTCGAGAGCCTCGAGACTCGTACCCTTGGTGCGCAGCGGCATCCCGACGGTGACCGCCGGGTCCTGGCGCATCTTGTACGCGTCGTCGAGCTTGGACTCCTGGTTGGACAGCGGCGTCTGCTCGTACCAGGAATAGGGCAACACGCGGTAGCCCTGATACACCAGGCCCTTGTCGTACAGAGTCTTGAACGCCCACATCACCGACTCCATGAAGTCGATGTCGAGGGTCTTGTAGTCGTTGTCGAAATCGACCCACCGCGCCTGCCGGGTGACGTAGTCCCGCCACTGATCGGCGTAACGCAACACCGACGTGCGGCAGTAGTCGTTGAATTTCGCCACGCCCATGATCTCGATCTCGGACTTGTCCTTGATCCCCAGTTGCCGCTCGGCCTCGAGCTCTGCCGGCAGTCCGTGGGTGTCCCACCCGAACCGGCGATCCACCTTGTAGCCGCGCATGGTGCGGTATCGCGGAACCAGATCCTTGACGTAGCCGGTGAGCAGGTGGCCGTAGTGCGGCAGGCCGTTGGCGAACGGCGGACCGTCGTAGAAGACGTACTCCGGTGAACCCTCGCGGAACGCGATGGACTTGCGGAAGGTGTCGTCCTCCGCCCAGTAGGCGAGGACTCGCTCCTCCAAGTCGGGGAACGACGGTGTCGCGGCCCCACCGCCGGTCATGTCGATCAGGGGGTAGGGGCGGTTGGGCTCACCCACGGCGCATGTCTCCTCGTGCCTCGTCGTGCCGGCACGGGGACGGTCGACCGGCATCTGCCGGGTACCGCGGTACCACCCCGCTTGCGGCCTGGACGATCCGGTGCGATCGCGGGGCCGCCGCTTCATTCGGCTGTGACGGGCCGTCCCCGTCCGGTTCTACTGAGGTGCCGCGCCGTCTCAGGTGAGGCGAGGCGGGCCGGTTCTTCCGGATGCTCCCCGGTGATGGCCGGATCGTCGCAGCCACCAGTGTAAGGGACGGGTGGCGCTCTCAGGACAGCACTATCCGGACGCACGCCGCCGGCACGTCCCCCGCGTTGACATACGAATACCGCTGCGCGCTGCTGTAGATCGCGTAGCCGCCCGTGTCGAGCGTCACGTCCCCGTCCTCGCGTTCGATCCGCAGCCTGCCCGCGGTGACCAGCACCATCTCGTGCCACCCGGCGGGGTCCGGGTTCGCGTCGTAGCGATCGCCGACGCCCAGGCTCCAAGTCCACAATTGCGCCTCCCGCGTGGCGGGCGCACTGCCGAGCAGCGTCGCGCGGCTGTGGGCGCCGCTCCCGGTCCAGAGCACCTCGTCGATGCCGGCCGGGATCGCGGTCGGGGCGGACACCAGATCCACGAACGTCGCCCCGAGGGCGGCGGCGAGGGTGTCGATCGCGGACAGACTCACGTTCGCCTGTCCCGCTTCGAGATTGATGACGGTGCGCCGACTGATCCCGGCGGCGTCCGCGAGCTCCTGCTGGCTCAGACCGAGTCGGCCGCGACGCCGGCGCACGTTGGCGCCGACATGGGCAAGGACCTCGGCCAGCTTCTCGCTGGGCACGTCGACGACCCTACGTCATGTGCAGCAATTTGCACACGGTCGAGATTCGCCCCTAACATGTGCAGAATGTTGCACCGCGCCCTCAGGCCCCTCCGTCGCGGGCCGCTCTCGGTTCCCGAACTGGCGCTCGTCGGGATCACCGCGGTGTGGGGCACGACGTTCCTGATCGTTCACCTCGCGATGGAACACAGCGGGCCGATGTTCTTCGTGGCGGTTCGTTTCCTCACTGCCGGCGTTGTCGGACTGGTCGTCTTTCGGCGGGCGCTGCGCCGGATGACCGTCGTCGAGATCGGGGCGGGCACCGCGATCGGCGTGACCATCGCCCTGGGCTACGGACTTCAGACGTACGGCCTGCAGACCATCGCTCCGAGCACCTCCGCGTTCATCACGGCACTGTACGTACCGGTGGTGCCGCTGCTCGAGTGGACGGTGCTGCGTCGCACCCCCAAGCCGATGACCCTCGTGGGGGTCGCTCTGGCCCTGCTGGGGCTGGTCCTGCTGGCCGGACCAGGCGCATCGGGCGTGGGACTCGGGCGCGGCGAAGTCGCGACGCTCGCGAGCGCTGTCGCCGTCGCGGCGGAGATCATCCTGATCGGGCGGTTCGCGGGTCGTGTCCACCTGGGCCGGATCACTGTCGTCCAGTTGCTCTCTGCGGGCGCTTTCGCAGCGCTCGCGATGCCCGTGACGGGCGAACACGTGCCACCGTTCTCCTGGTGGTGGTGCGGCGGCGCAGTGGGCCTGGGTCTCGCGAGCTGTCTGATCCAGCTGACCATGAACTGGGCGCAGCGCAGCGTGTCCCCGACCCGCGCCACCATCATCTACACGGGAGAGCCGGTATGGGGCGGGATCGTCGGCCGCATCGCGGGGGATCGGCTGCCGGCTCTCGCACTGGTGGGCGCGGTGCTCATCGTGGCCGGCGTGCTGGTGAGCGAACTGAGCCCGACGAGGCGCAAGACCTCGTCGGACCAGCCCGCCGAGGCGGCCCCGGTCGGGTTCCCCTGACCCCGGTCCACCCGTCGAGTTCGGGCCACCCGTCGAGTTCGGGTTATTCGTCGAATTCGGGACGTGGGAACTGCTGCGTCCGGTCGTTCGAGGCCGGGGGCTCCGGCGCGGTCCGTCCAGGCTTCTCGTCGTGCTCGGCAGCCACGTCGTGCTCGACGTCCGGATGGTGCCACGAGTCCTCGCCCCACGACGGGCCGTCGTCGATCCGGGCGATCAGATCGGTCTTGTCCGGGTCGTACTCGCCCTTGGCATACAGCTGGTGCTCGGCCTCGTCGTCGGTGTCGGCCGCCGACTCGTGCGTCCAATCGACCGCGGACACGCGCCGCAGATCGATCGCCAACTCCCGGGTGGGCGGGGCGTCGCCGGCATGGTGGCCGAACTCCTCGTACCCGAGAGTGGACGCGGCGTCGCCGTGTTCGCTCCCCGCCGCACCCGCCAGCGGAGACGATCCGGAAGCGTCCTGGTCGATCGTCTCGGGGTCGTGCTCGTCCGATCCGCGTGCCGCTGCGGCGACGCCCGGATCAGACGCACCGCGCGCAACCTTCGCACGCGGGGCGGCCTCGTCCGCGGAGTCCCGCTCCGCGCGGCGGTAGGTGAGGACGTCCCCGAGCAGCAACAGGACACCCACAGCACACACCACCACGCAGGCGATGGCCAGGTACATGTTGGCCGCGATCAGGGCCGCGATGAGCAGGACGAACCCGATCACCGTCGCTCCGAGCGCGGCTATCAGCATGCGAATCCCCTCGACCGGTCCACCGGGCGGGCCGGACTACTTGTTGAACGAAGGACCGTTGATCCCGCCATTGCCCGGGTCGTTGAAGTTCTGACCGGTGCCATGGTCCACCGGCGCCGCACTGCGCAGCGACGACAGTTCTTCGAGCTGACCCTCCAAGTACGTCTTGAGCCGGGTCCGGTATTCGCGCTCGTAGGTCTTCAGCTGCTCGATCCGACCTTCGAGGACGGTGCGCTGCTGGTTGATCGTGCCCATGATCTCGGTGTGCTTGCGCTCCGCATCGGCCTGCAGGCTGTCGGCCTTGTCCTGCGCCTGGCGCAGCTGGTTCTCCGACCGCGTCTGTGCGTCGGCCAGCATGGCGTCGGACCGCTGCCGGGCGTCTGCCAGCATGGCCTCGGACTTCTGCCGGGCGTCGGCGACCATGGCCTCCGACTTCTGCCGGGCATCGGTGACCATCGCCTCGGCCTCGGCGCGCGAGGTGTTGGTCAGCCGGTCGGCCGTGTCCTGGGCGAGCGACAGGACGCGGGCCGCTCGGAGCTGGTGCTCCTCGAGGTCCGGGCCGGTCTTGACAGGCGCGACGACGACGGGCGCGGGCGTAGGCTCGGGGGCCGGCGCCGCGAAGGCGACGGTGCTCGTGCTCGACGGCTCGGCCGCGCCATGACCGGCACGGGCCTCGGCCAGCTCACGCTCGAGCTCGGCGTTCCTCTGCTTCAGGTCGGCGTTCTCTTCGACCAGCCGGGCCAGCTCAGTCTCAACCAGGTCGAGGAACTGATCCACCTCGTCCTCGTTGTAGCCTCGCTTGCCGATGGGCGGCTTGCTGAACGCCACATTGTGAACATCAGCGGGTGTCAGCGTCATTTCTCTTTCCCCTCAATCCGGCGGTCGATGCTGCGCTGCTCGTCAGTCAGTCCGGTACTCACTGTAACTAGAGCACATCCTGTCACACTAGACCCGCTCGTTCCGCATCACCCGCATAACCTTCGAGCGAAATGCCGTAATTAGGCGGGTAAAGTGTCACCACGGCAGGAATCGCTCCAGGACACCGATGGCGATGAAGACGATCAACATCGACAAGTCCAGTCGAATCTGCCCCAGTCGGACTGGTGGAATGATCCTCCGCAGCAGTTTGATGGGCGGATCGGTCACCGTGAACACCGCCTCGAGCAGCAGCACCGTAAGCCCCTTAGGGTGCCAGTCCCGCGCCAGCGACTTCACCACCTCGAACACCAGACGCACGATCAGCACCAGCGTGTACAAGCTGAGCAGGACGTGGACGGTCAACCAGAACCCATGCACCCGACTACTGTGCCTGACTCACCCCGAAGACGCTGCGAGCCCCCACGCATACTCGCGTGAGGGCCCGTGCTAGCACAGCGTCAGCGGTTGTAGAACCCGGTCTCGGCGATGCGGGCGCGCTCCTCGGCCGTCACGTCGATATCGGCGGTGGAGAGCATGAACACCTTGGGCGCGATGCGGTCGAACGAGCCGTGCAGCGCGAACGCCAACCCCGCGGCGAAGTCGACCAGACGCTTGGCATCGGCATTGTCCATACCGGTCAGGTCCATGATCACCGGCGCGCCGTCACGGTACTTCTCGCCGATCGTCCGGGCCTCTTCGTAGGACGCGGGCCGCACCGACACGATCCGGGAGAGGGCGTTGTTCTCGGCGACGACCTCGGTGCGGGGGTCGATGGCCAGGGCGCCGCGCGTCGAGGGGGCGGGGCGGTGCAGGTCGGCGCGCAACGGCTCCAGGCGAGTGGGGCGGGGCGGGGCGGTCTCGCGGTAACGGTCCTCGTAGCCGTACTCGGCCTCTCGGGGGTACTCGGCGTATCCGTCCCGCCGTCCCTCGTACGAGTAGCTCCGCTCGTCTCCGCGGTAGCCACCGCGGTACTCCGAGTCGTACGGCTGGTACTCGTCATCGAGGCTACGGCGATCCCGCGGACGCGCGGAGTGCCCCCGCGGCTCCGGCGTCGTGGCGTCGAGGTACTGGTCGTCGTACTCCTCTAGCGGCACCATTCCGAAATACTGCTTCACCTTGTGCAGAGTGCTCATTCGCTAGTGCCCTTCCCTCGGCGCGCCCGTTCGTCTGCTGTGACTACTGTGACTGACGTTATGGCTGAGAGATTATCTGCCGACGGCCGAGAATCGCGGTTCCGACACGCACGCAGGTCGATCCGAATCGCACGGCCACGTCGAGATCGC
>CAJCHX010000022.1 GCA_903970215.1 Acidobacteriaceae bacterium | reverse complement strand
AGCGCAGACCCGTCGACCCTGGGTTTCGATACCGTCGACGTCTCCGACTCGCTGTGCGACTACGTGACCGCCCAGGCGCAGGAGTGGTTGGCGAGCGCAGCAGGCCAGGCTGCGCCGTTCCTGCTCACGGCAGGATTCTTCGAGACGCACCGGCCCTATCCCGCCGAGCAGTACCCGCCCGCCGATCCCGACACCGTCGTCGTACCCGGGTGGCTGCCCGACGACGACCGGGTGCGCGAGGACCTGGCCGGGCTGCACGGCAGCATCGCCAAAGCCGACGCGGCGGTCGGGCGGCTGTTCGACACCGTCGCCGAGCTGGGGCTCGACGAGACCACCTGGATCGTCTTCGTCACCGATCACGGCCTCGCGATGCCGCGCGCCAAGTCCACGCTGTACGCAGCGGGCACGGGCGTCGCGCTCATCGTCCGCCCGCCCCGCCGCCGGCGGATCGCCCCGCGCGTGTACGACGATCTGTTCTCCGGCGTCGACCTCGTGCCCACCGTGCTCGAGCTGTTGGGAGTCCCGATTCCTACGGAGGTCGACGGGGAGTCGCACGCCGCGGAACTGACGGCGCCTACCGGTGCACCCGTGCGCTCGGAGCTGTTCACCGAGAAGACCTACCACGACGCCTACGACCCGATTCGCTCCGTGCGAACCAAAGAGTTCAGCTACATCGAGAACTACGCCGGCCGGCCCGCACTGGTATTGCCGCTGGACATCGCGGACAGTCTGACCGGGCAGGCGATCGACGTCTACGCCGCCGCTGCGCCCCGCGCACGGCGGGAGCTGTACGACCTCGTTATCGATCCGGATGAGCGGCACAATGTGATCGACGACCCCGGGTTCGCGTTGGTGGCCCGCCGGCTCGAGGGGGAGCTCGCCCGCTGGCGTCGCGAGACCGGAGACGTCCTACCCGATGAGTTCACCGGCACCGCGATCGCCGAGCGGTTCATGGCGGAGTTCTTCGTGACCCGCGATGCCACCGAGGACGAAGCGTTGCCGTCCCGTCGCCCCCAGGGTGCGCGCCGCGAGCTGGTGGGCGGCTCGGTCGATGCCGGGAGAGTCGGCGACGCCTCGGCCGCGGGGTAGAGGTCAGCGAAGAGCGCCTCGATTTCGGTGGATCAGGTGCCGATTGGGTGCACGATCCACCGGTTTTTCAAGCCTTGGCTCTCGTCCTGGCCGGGATCGTCTTGGCCGCAGTGGGTGAGCGGGTCGCCGGGGGTCGGCGACCCGCTCACCACTGGCTACCCGGCGACCAGCGTGCCGTCGGATATCCGCTGGACGGCGTCGATGAAGACGTCGATCTCGCCCACCGTGTTGTAGAGCGCGAACGAGGGACGCACCGTCTGCTCCAGCCCGAGCCGACGCAGGATCGGCTGGGCGCAGTGGTGGCCGGCCCGCACCGCGATGCCCTGCGTGTTGAGCGCCTTCCCGACTTCGACGGGATCGTGACCGGCGAGGACGAACGACAGGACACTGGCCTTCTCGTCCGCCGTCCCCACCAGGCGGACTCCGTCGATGGCAGCGAGTCGCGGCGTCGCGTACTCGAGCAGGTGGTGCTCGTAGGCCGCTATCCGCTCGACACCGAGTCGCTCGACGTAGCGCAGTGCCTCCCCGAGCCCGACCGCATCGGCGATGTTCCCCGTGCCGGCCTCGAACTTGTTGGGCGGGCCCTGGAATATCGACCGCTCCAGCGTCACGTCGGCGATCATGTTCCCGCCGCCCTGCCACGGCGGGGTCTCGGCCAACGCGTCGGAGGTGCCGTAGAGCACGCCGATACCCGTCGGACCGTAGACCTTGTGCCCGGAGAACACGAAGAAGTCGGCGCCCAGCTCCTGGACATCGATCGGGATATGCGGAATCGACTGCGCACCGTCGATCAGCACCCGCGCGCCGTACCGGTGGCCGATGTCGACGATCTGCCGTACCGGTGTGACCGTACCCAGAGCGTTCGAGACCTGCGTCGCAGCGACGAGCTTGGTCCGGGGGCCGACGATGCGCTCGAGCTCCGGCAACAACAGGTTGCCCGCGTCGTCGACCGGCGCGACCCGCAGCAGGGCGCCGGTCTCCTGGGCGATCAACTGCCACGGCACGATGTTCGCGTGGTGCTCGAGGTGGGTGATCACGATCTCGTCGCCCGCACGGAGGTGCTTGCGCCCCCATGACTGCGCGACCAGATTGATCGCCTCGGTGGCGCCGCGGACGAAGATGATCTCGTCCGGGGACGAGGCGCCGATGAAGCGCCGCACCACGTTCCGCGCGTCCTCGTAGGCGTCGGTGGCCCTGGCCGCCAGTTCGTGCGCCGCGCGATGGATGTTCGAGTTCTCGTGCTCGTAGAAATAAGTGAGCCGATCGATCACGGCTCGCGGCTTCTGCGTGGTCGCCGCATTGTCGAACCAGATCAACGGGTGCCCGTTGACCTGCTCGGCGAGGATCGGGAAATCGGCCCGCACCGACGCGACGTCGAACGTCTCGTGTGGGTTGTCGACGATCGACCGATCACCGACGCCGGGCGCCCGGGGCGGCGCATCCGGCTCGGTCCGCGGCGCGGAGCCGACAGCGTCGCCGGGCGCTGAGGGTCGGGGCTGGAGGAAGTAGAACTCCGGCGCCGCCGAGGGGACGCCCGAGCCTGCGGCCGAGTGCTGCCAGCCCGTCCGGTAGGCGGCCAGATCGGGGACCTCGGGCGCGCCGGCCTTCGAGGACGAGAGCGTCCCGGCAGGCGCATTGACCTCCGCGGACAGTGGGTTGTAGACGTCGCCGACCCCGGCTGCCGCGTGGGCGGCCGAGGTAGCCGCGGTCGGGTCGGGGATCCCCCCGCGCGGTGCGGGCGGGACCAGCAGGCCCGGCACGTCGAATCCGGGGAAGCCGACGGGCGACGCGGTCGGGACGCTGCCGGGCGGGGTGAACGGGCCGCCGCCGGGCGGTGCGGTCGGGACGCTGCCGGGCGGGGTGACCGGGATGCCGCCGGGCGGGGTGAACGGGCCACCGCCGGGCGGTGCGATCGGGACACCCCCGCGCGGTGCGATCGGGACGCCGCCGGTCGGGACCGTCGGCACCTGCGGAACCTCCACGACCGCGGGTACGGGCACCGACGGCCCGATCTGCGCGTACAGCTGTGCCGCCAGAGCGGTCAGTTCCTCAGGGCTGATAGGCAACTCGCCCTCGGCCGCCGCGGATCTGATCTCATTGGTAGTCATAGAAGTTGTCCACCCGGACGTCGTCGAGGACGCCCACGGCGTCGTCTACCAGGACCGCCAGCGACGAGTACAAGGTGACCAGGTACGACGCGATGGCGGCCCGGTTGATCCCGGTGAACCGGACGGACAGTCCCGGTGCCTGCTCGCCCACCAGCCCCGGCTGGAACAGCCCGACCACGCCCTGGCGCTCCTCGCCGGTACGGATCAGGATGAACTTGGTCTTGCCGTCCACCAGCGGAACCTTGTCCGAAGGGACGATCGGAATGCCGCGCCAGGTGAGGAACTGCGATCCGAACAGGCTCACGGTGGCCGGCGGCACGCCGCGGCGGGTCGCCTCGCGGCCGAACGCCGCGATCCCGAGCGGGTGGGTCAGGAAGAATCCGGGGGTCTTCCACACTCGCGCGATCAGGCCGTCGAGGTCGTCCGGGGTGGGCGGACCGCTGATGGTGCTCACCCGCTGCGCCGGGACGGCCTGCGACAACAAGCCGTACTCGGGGTTGTTGATCAGCTCGGACTCCTGCAACTCCTTGATCGTCTCGATGGTGAGCCGCAACTGCTGCGCGATCTGGTCGTGCGGGCTGGAGTACAGGTCGGAGACCCGGGTGTGCACGTCCAGGATCGTCGAGACCGACCGCAGCGTGAACTCTCGCGGGCTGGTCTCGTAGTCGACGAACGTCTCGGGTAGCTGGGTATCGAGTGATTCGCCCGCTTCGGCGACGTGGATCGCCACCGCCTCGGGGTTGACGACGCGGTTGACGCGGTAGATTCCCGCTTCCACCGGCACCCAGCTCAGTAGTTGCAGCAACCAACGGGGGGTGATCGTGCTCAGCTGCGGAACGGTCTTGGTCGCGTTGGCGAGTTGCCTGGCAGCGAGATCTCCGAGGGCTTGGGATTCGTTCTGTGGAGCGGTCATTTCTCCGCATACCTCCGTCAGTATGTTGAATTGTCTCCAAGCCTTAGGGATCCATTCGCGGCGGCCTCCGGGCTGGTCACTCAGACCTTACTCCGGGCGTGATCGGTGCGAGGGTGACAAAAGCACGGTGGATATATTGTCGCGACGCCGTTCGGGGGACGCTCGGGCCGTCGGGTCGGCCGCACATTCGGTGCACCAGGATCGTAATTCCTCGGCCGCCGTTAGGGACTTTGAAAGTTGTTCCAGCACAGCGCTGTAGGCGTCTCGTCCCGGCTGCGACTCCGGAGGAGCGGGTGCGACGCGGGCCGCCACGCCGACGAAGCCGGATAGATTTCCCTCATGCGCAGCGCGGCACCGGACCATATCGGTGTCCTGCGCTGTCGTTTTCACTGTTGCTGATCCTGTTCGAATCCAGCGCCTCCGACCCTCGGCGAGCAATCGCAGCCGACTCCGGGGCCTTCGATCACTCCTGACAAGGATCCGCAATGCTCGTCGAAACCCTCAACCACGCCCGCCCGGCACTGTCGCTGACCGACCGCGTTCGAGTCCTCGTGCCCGCGCACGAGACGCCTGCGCTGATACATCGACGTCGCATCCGGCACGTGACGCCGCTACTCGGGCGACTGACCCGCTACCTGGGCGGGACCTACTCGCCGACAGTCGACCGGGTCGTCTTCACCGATGGCAGCGATGCCAGAACCGACCTGATCCGGGTCAACCCGAGCATCGCGGCGTATTCGATCGACTTCGACGGCCTCTGCCCGCGGCATCCGGCGCCCTACCGCGCCGCGAGCTGGAGCCGGGTGCTGGGCACCGAGGCCCATCGGCAACGGGCTCGGATCGCACTCATCCTGCGCAGTTCTTTTCCCACGCTGAGCACCGCCGAACTGAGCCGGCGTCTGCGCGCCGCGGGCGTCCCGCTGGGCGAGGCCGACATCAAGGAGCACGAGGCCATCGCCGGTACGCAGGCCGCCATCTGGAACCTCACCAACGGGCTGCAGCTGGACGACCGCCCGCTCACGGTGCCCGTACGCGCGGTGTCGAGCGACTCGCGTACCGGAGTCGCCACGGAGCTGGACCCGGGTGCCGACGGTGGGTTGCAGGTCGCGCTGGCGCCGGCGGCGACCGTCCACCTCGACCTCACGTTCGCGGGTCGGCCGCAGCTGGGCGGTTTCGCGGTGCGGGTGCACGGCACGTCCGGTGGAGCCGTCCGGCTGAGTCTGCAGAAGTCCGGCGACGACCGCACCTGGGGCGACGTGGCGGGATCGACGATGGAGATCCGGCCCGGGGCCGTTGCCGACGCCGCTGGGACGGCGCTTGCCGACGCCGCTGGGACGGCGGTCGTCGAGTATCGGAGGCCGCTACCGGCCGGGGCCACCGTGTCGTCGGCGACCCACGTGCGCGGCCCGGTCGGCTACGACCGTTACCGATTGGTCGTACAGAACGAATCCGGCACCGAGGAACCGATCGAGATCACCAGTATCCGGTTCTGGTTCGTCGGATCGCCCGCATTCAGGAACGCCGAGCGGACCGCGCTGCTCTACCGGTACCTGCTCGGGCTGCATGCGTCCGGCCCCGACCGGCTGCGTCCCCCTGCTATCCGCCTGGCAGCGGATCGGGGCGCGAGCGCCCCGGGGATGTTCGGCCCTTTCGTCCTGGACTCCGACGTTCCGTGCGTCGTCGCTGTGCGCGAGGGTCACGCCGGTCAGTTGTTCGATCGCGATGGCGTCGTGTCCTCCGGCCGGCTCGAGCCAGGCGCTCAGTTCTACGTCGGTGCTGCGCACTCGGGGCCTTACGTCGGTGCTGCGCAGTCCGGCCCTCGGCGGATGCCGGCCCTGACCGTCTCCGTGCCGGCCGAGACGACACATGAGGCGCGGGTGCTGCTGTCCGATTCCGGCGGCGAGAACGGCCGGATGATCACTCCGCTCGTGATCGCCGTGCCAGTCCGTCGCGAGGTCCTCGTCGATGTCGAGGTCGGGAGCCGGGTATCCACGCCCGCCCGGCTGACATCCACCGGCTGACCGTCAGGCCCGCGAGGGAACGGACGCGGAGACCGTCCGGAAGCCGATGTTGGACGCCGACGATTGCGGCGTGTTGTGCGAGCGAGCGGCGACCCGGTAGCGGTTGCAGTACGAGTCGTGGCACAGGTGGCTGCCGCCGCGCAGGACATGAGCCGTGCCGCGATCGGGTCCGCGCGGATCGACGACGGCGTCGACGTACGGTGTGCGGTAGAACCGGGCCGAGAACCGATCGGCGCACCACTCCCACACGTTGCCGACGCACTGGTACAGGCCGAATCCGTTGGGCTCGAACGCCGTCACCGACACGGTGCCGACGGCGCCGGTCGGCCGCCACGGGAACGCTCCGCGGAAGATGTTGCAGCGCAGTGAATCCGGCGTGGGATGCGCGTCGCCCCACGGATACCGCGCCCCGTCGAGACCGCCGCGTGCGGCGTACTCCCATTGGGCCTCTGTGGGCAGTGACCGGCCCGCCCACGCGCAGTAGGCCGACGCATCCCGGTGGGAGACGTGCACCACGGGGTGGTCGGGTGCGGCGACGGTGCCGGGCCCACCGGGGGCATCCCAGCGGGCTCCGGGCACCGTGAGCCACCACGGAGTTCCCGGAACCGGTTGTGCCGCTTCGGGATCGGCGGCAGTACCGTGAAACACCGCGGAGCTGCCGAAGTGCTCGGCGTCGGTCACGTATTCGGTGGCAGCAACGAATGCGCCGAATGCGGCCGTGGTCACGGCCGTGGCGTCTATCTCGAAACCACTGCACCGCACCGGGTGCCGGGGTAGCTCCCCGTCGGCCCGGTAACCGTCACCGTGCGCGTCGCCCATCACGAAGGTGCCGGCGGGCACCGTGGCTTGCGGGATCCGATGCGCGCCGCCGACCGAGATGGGTTGCGGGCGCCCGACGCTCGCGACCGGACCCGGATGTGCGGGCGCGTGATCGCCGCGGGCAGGCGGGCAGCAGCTCATGTATCGATGATGCCGCGCTTCTCGAGCAGTGTCACGATCCGGCCCGCCAACTCGTCGATATCCTCACCCGTCGTGTCGAACCGGAGGTCGGGCGCCTCCGGCTTCTCGTAGGGCGCATCGACGCCGGTCAGTCCCTTGAGCTCACCGCGCCGCGCCCGCGCGTAGAGCCCCTTGGGGTCGCGGCGCTCGCACTCGGCGACGGGGGTGCTCACATGTACCTCGATGAAGTCGAGGTCGGCGGCGCGGCTCAGCTCCCGGGCGATCGCCCGGTCCGAACGCAGCGGAGAGACCATCGATGCGATCGCCACGACTCCCGCGTCGGCGAACAGACGAGTCAGGTGGCCTACGCGGCGGATGTTCTCGGCCCGGTCGCCCGGCGAGAAGCCCAGGTCGTCGGAGATGCCGTGCCGGATGTTGTCGCCGTCCACGAGGTAGGCGACCCGGCCGCGGGTGACCAGCGCCCGCTCGAGCGCCACGGCGACCGTCGACTTGCCCGACGCGGGCAGTCCGGTCAGCCACACCGTGGCCCCGCGCTGGCCGGTCTTCTCCCACCGCTCGGGGCGCCCCAGCGAACTCGGGTGCCACTTGATGTCGTTGCGGGTGGCCTTGCCGGGCACCACCTCCCGAGCGACGCTGATGGTCCCCGCCGCGACGGTGTCGTTCGACGACTCGTCGATCAGGATGAACGCGCCGGTGTCCCGGTTGGCCGTATAGGTGTCGGCGACCACCACCGAGGACGTCCGCAGCGTCACGGTCCCGATGTCGTTGAGCGCCAACTCGCTCGGGCGCACCTGCTCGATGAGCGTCTCGGGATCGAGGCGACGCTCGAGGGACTGGACGGTGGCGCGGACCGTTGCCGCCGCGTGTTTGAGGGCCACCCGGTCGCCGGCCCGCAGCGGTGTCGACGACAGCCAGCACAGCGTGGCCTCCAGCTCGCGGGCGGGCACCGGGAGATCGGCCGTCGGTGCGCCGCTGACGATCACGTCGCCGCGCCCCACGTCGATGTCGTCGGCCATCTGGACGGAGACGGACAACGGCGCGACCGCCACGTCCCGGTCGGGGTCGAGGGTGTCGAGCGCCGTCACCGTGCTCCGGCTGCCCGACGGCAGCACCACCACGTCGTCGCCCACCGCGAGGGTTCCGGCGGCGATCCGGCCGGTGTACCTGCGCCGTTCGCGAGCGGTGGGGCGCGATACCCACTGCACGGGCAGCCGGAGCTGCTCGGGCGTGGGGGAGGGCGCGGTCAGCTGCACGTCCTCGAGGTACTCGAGCAGAGTGGGACCGGTGTACCAGTCGGTGTGTGCCGACCGATGCACGACGTTGTCACCCAGCTTCGCGGCCACCGGGATCGCTTCGATCGCCTTGATGCCCAGCTGGCTTCGCAACTCGTCCAGCTCGGCCACCACTTCGGCGAACCGGTCTGCGGAGAAGTCCACCAGGTCGATCTTGTTGATCGCCGCAACCAGGTGCGGCACACCCAACAGCGTCGCGATGCGCGCGTGGCGCCGCGTCTGACGCTGCACTCCGTACCGGGCGTCGACGAGCAGGACGGCCACGTGGGCGGTGGAGGCGCCGGTGAACATGTTGCGGGTGTAGCGCTCGTGGCCGGGCGTGTCGGCGAGCACGTAACTACGGGTGGGCGTGGAGAAGAACCGATAGGCCACGTCGATGGTGATGCCCTGCTCGCGCTCGGCGCGCAGGCCGTCGGACAGCGCGGCGAGGTCGATCCCGCCGTCGTCGTCGGTCACCGCGTCGAGGTGGTCGGTGGGCAGGCTGCCCGTGTCGTGCAACAGCCGGCCGATCAAGGTCGACTTGCCGTCGTCCACGCTGCCGGCGGTGGCGAGCCGGAGCAGCTGACGCGGCTGCCCGCTCGCGGACGGTGCGGTCATCAGAAGTACCCCTCACGCTTACGGTCCTCCATCGCGGCGGCGGAGGTTCGGTCGTCGGCGCGGGTCTCGCCCCGCTCGGACACGGTAGCCGCCTCGATCTCGGAGATCACGGTGGCGATGTCGACGGCGCGCGAGCGGACGGCGCCGGTGATGGTCAGGTCGCCGACGGTGCGGTAGCGCACCCACTCGCGGGTCACCACGTCGTGGGGCCCGGGCCGGCTGTGCGGCGATACCGCGAGCAGGATGCCGTCCCGGTCGAACACCTCGCGTTCGCTGGCGAAGTAGATCGGCGGGAGTTCGAGCTCCTCGAGCGCGATGTACCGCCAGATGTCCAACTCGGTCCAGTTGGACAGGGGGAACACCCGGACCGACTCGCCGCGGCGGATGCGGCCGTTGTACAACGACCAAGGCTCCGGGCGCTGCGCTCGCGGATCCCACTGTCCGAATTCGTCGCGGAAGCTGAACACCCGCTCCTTCGCTCGGGCGCGTTCCTCGTCGCGCCGAGCACCGCCGAACGCGGCGTCGAACCTGCCGGCCTCGAGTGCGTCCAGTAGCACCCGGGTCTGCAGGCGGTTGCGCGAGCCGGATGCCTCCGTCGACTCCGCGACCCGGCCCGATTCGATCGCGTCGGGAACCGAGGCGACGATCAGCCGGATGCCTTCGGGGTTCTCGGGTGTCGGCGCCACCCGGCGATCGCGGAAGTCGATCACCTCGTCGAAGTTGTGCCCGGTGTCCACGTGCAGCACCGGGAACGGGAGGGGAGAGGGCCGGAACGCCTTCTCCGCGAGACGGAGCAGGACGATCGAGTCCTTGCCGCCGGAGAACAGGAGCACGGGCCGCTCGAGTTCCGCGACCACCTCTCGGATGATGTGCACGGCTTCGGCCTCGAGCGCACGCAGCTCGTCGACGTGGTCGATGCGGTCGGTGTAGCTGTCGATCACGGTCATAACGGGAATCCGTTCCTCGCGGCGTCCTCGCGATAGCGGGCGGCCCATTCCTTCGAGCGGGCGTTGGACTGGGGTTTGAGCGGCGGTGGCGGGGCCAGGTCCGGATCCTGGCCGACGGCCTCGAGCACCCGGGCTGTGGTCTTGCGCGGATCGCGGATCAGCTCCGTGAAGTCCACGTCCAGCGGCTC
>CAJCHX010000021.1 GCA_903970215.1 Acidobacteriaceae bacterium | reverse complement strand
AGGACGAACGGCACGCCGGCCTGCTCGACGAGCTCGAGGTGGTCGCCGCGAAACGGCACACCCGGGCGGACGAGGACGAAGCCTTCCACTCGGCGCTCGAGCATGACCCGTAGGTAACTGGTCTCATCGGCGCCGCGCTCGACGCTCCCGATAACAAGGAAGTAGCCCTGGCGGCGAGCCTCGGCCTCGGCGCCAGCGATGATGTGTCCGAAGGCGAAGTCGGAGATGTTGTCCGTGACGATGCCAAGCGAATGGGTGCGGTTCAGGCTAAAGCCGCGGGCAATCGAGCTCGGCACGTAGCTCAGCTCTTCGATCGCCGCCAGGACACGGTCGCGCGTCGAGACCGACACGCTCGCGTTTTCGTTGATCACGCGCGAGACGGTCTGGTGCGAGACGCCCGCCACAGCCGCGACGTCGCGGATCGTCGAACGCTTCGATCTGCCGAGCACGGGTTCGAGCTTGACAGGGTTTGACACGGCTCGTATGCTAGCACCCGCTTGTGACCGGTCACATACCGTTCTTTGGTCATGCTGTGACCGGTCACCATGATAAAAACTACCCTGAGGAGGGGGTTCGCAATGAGGTTCCGTTCCATTCGGCGACTTTCGGCTGCCGCGGTTGTGGTTGCGGGAGTCTGCGTCGCGACCGTCCCGAGCCTTGCGCTCGGGCAGCGAGCGAAAGCTGCTCAGGCGCCGGTCCAGATCACCTTCTGGTCGTGGGTGCCCAACATCCAAAACGAGGTGAACCAGTTCAACGCCAGTCATCCCGACATCCAGGTCAACTACGTGAACGCCGGTCAGGGCGAGACGGAGTACCAGAAGCTCACGACCGCCCTCCAGGCGGGCTCGGGGGCACCGGATGTCGTACAGGTTGAGTACCAGTACATCCCGCAGTACGTCGCACTCCACGGCCTTGCCAACATCGCCAAGGACATCCCCGCTGGTACCGGGAGCAAGTTCGTTGCTTCGGTCTGGAATCAGGTCTCGCCGAACAGCAAGACGGTCTGGGCGATCCCGCAGGACTCGGGGCCACTCGGGATGCTCTATCGCCAGGACATCTTCCAACAGAACGGCCTGACCGTGCCGAAGACGTGGGCTCAGTTCGCAGCGGACGCAATCAAGCTGCACAAGGCGAACCCGAGTGACTACCTCGCCGACTTCCCGGTCAACGACGGTGGCGCGATCGAAAGCATGTTCTGGCAGGCCGGGGCGACGCCATTCAAGGTCAAGGGGACCACGGTCACGGTCAACATCGATGACCCGGACTCGATGAAGGTCGCTGAGTTCTGGGGCAAGCTGATCAGCGCCGGTGACATCGCGACGGAGCCGGACTACGCGACCGCGTGGTACACGGCCCTGGGCAACGGCACGTATGCGAGCTTGACGCCGGCAGCCGCCTGGGCTCCCGTGTTCCTCGAGGGGATCGACAAGTCGACGTCCGGTTCGTGGCGTGCTGCCGACGTTCCGCAGTGGAGCGCTACGGGCAAGCCGATCAACGGCGACTGGGGTGGCTCGACCAGCGCGGTCACCGCCCAGAGCAAGTATCCGAAGCAGGCGGCAGAGTTCGCTACCTGGCTCAACACGAATACGCAGTCGGCGAGCGAGTTCGCCAACAGCCAGTCCCTCTATCCGACACTGAAGTCTCTGGTGAACAGCCCTTCCTTCGCCGACCAGCAGATCCCGTTCTACGGTGGCCAGGAGGTCAACAAGGTGTTCGCCAAGGCCTCGACCGAAGTGAACAAGAAGTTCCAGTGGAGCCCGTTCATGAGCGAGGTCTACACCGTGTTGCAGGATCAGATCGGTGACGCTGCGCAAGGCTCGGAGAGCTTTGCGCAGGCGATGAAGAACACCCAGGCGCAGATCGTGTCGTACGCGAAGTCGCAAGGGTTCAAGGTCAAGACCTGACCTGCAAGGCGAGCAAGGCAAAGTCAGCATGAGACGCGCGGGATAAGGGTCACTCCGACACCTCATGCCTGACAGCAGTCCAGTCTCTCTCACTCCGACCACGGGGCCGGCGGCGCGTGCCTCCCACACGCGCCGCCGGTCTTTGCGGCGAGCGCTCGTCCCGTTCGCGTTCCTCGCCCCGTTCCTGGTCCTCTTCGCGTTCTTCCTGATCACGCCGCTCGTCTACGCGTTTCGGATGGCGCTCTACAACGAGCGCATCGTCGGCGGCACGGTTTTCGTCGGCCTCTCGAACCTCGAGCAGGCGGTACAGGACTCAAGCTTCTACACCGGGCTCGAGCACATGGCACTGCTCGGCGTCGTCCAGATCCCGATCATGATCGGGCTCGCCCTGCTGTTCGCGCTTCTGCTCGACGCGCGCGCTGTCTGGCTGCCGAGCCTGTTCCGTTTCGGGTTCTTCCTACCGTTCGCCGTCCCGACCGTGGTTGCCGCGCTGATGTGGGGCGATCTGTATGCCCCGAGCTTCGGCCCGCTCGCC
>CAJCHX010000020.1 GCA_903970215.1 Acidobacteriaceae bacterium | reverse complement strand
CACGCCGGCGGCGTACCCGGGCGCGTCGACGATCCTGCCCGACGGTCCGGCGCTCGCCCGGGGTACATCCCCCGTCGCTGCGCTCGCCCGGGTCACATCCCCCTCGCGCTCGACGTGCGGCGGCACGAACTTGAGCACCCGGAACATCATCTCGGCGACCACCTCGTCGCCGACCCGCCACACGGTGCGGGTGGTGACGAACCACCCTTCACCCAGCGCAGTCCGCTTGGGCCCTACCACGCCGTCGAGGCGCGTAGCTGCGGTGATCCGCTCGCCGACGCGCAGGTACCGGTGGTAGGTCTGCTGCGAGTCGGTCGCCACCACCGAGGTGAACCCGGCGGCGTCGAGGGCAGCCATCATCGCCCCCAGTGGATCGTCGGCGCTGCGCGTGCCGTGCAGTCCGGTCATGGTCCACACCTGCGCCATCGCCGGGGGTGCGACGAGGCCGCCGTGTACCGACGCGGCAGCGAGCGCGGCATCCACGTACACCGGATTCGCATCGCCGATGGCCTCGACCCAGTTGTGGATCATGGCCTGATTCACCGGGTCTCGGCCCGGTCGCGGCGTCGACTCGCCCCATCCGGCGATGCGGTCCGCCGCCTCGCGCACGGCCCCGGCGCCCGTCATCCCGATTCGCGTCATCGCGGCACCCGCGGCAGGCCCAGGCCCATCTGGGCGATCAGTTCGCGTTGGATCTCGTTGACACCGCCGCCGAAGGTGAGCACCAGGTTCCGCTTCGCCTGCACGTCGAGCCAGCGCAGGAGCGTGGCGGTGCCCGGATCGGACGGATCGCCCAGTCGGCCCACCACATCCTCGAGGTCCGCTACCAGGCCTTGGACGCGTTCGGACCCGAACACCTTGGTGGCGGAGGCATCGGCCACGACAGCCGCGGCATCGCCGGCCCCGTCCGCTGCGCAGACCTGCCAGTTGAGCAGCTCGTTGATCCGCTCGACGGCGCGCAGCCGCGCCAGTGCGACGGCGAGGTCCGGTTCGCCGAGCAGCTCCCGCGCGGCGGCCCACTCGTGTACCCGGTCGCCGACCCCACCGATCCGGCCCGACGGTCCGAGCATCACGCGCTCATGGTTGAGCTGGGTGGTGATCAGCCGCCATCCGCCGTTCTCGACGCCTACGAGCCGGTCGGCGGGTACCCGGACGTTCGCGTAGTACGTGGCGTTCACGTGGTGGGCGCCGTCGCAGGTGAGGATGGGGGTCCAGCTGTACCCGGGATCGCGCGTGTCGACGATGACGATCGAGATGCCGCGATGCCGCGGGGCGTCCGGGTCGGTACGCACGGCCAGCCACACGTAGTCGGCGTCGTGCCCACCGGTCGTGAAGACCTTCTGCCCGTTCACGATGTAGTGGTCGCCCTCTCGCACGGCGGTGGTGCGCAGGGCGGCGAGGTCGGTGCCGGCGTCGGGCTCGGTGTAGCCGATCGCGAAATGCAGGTCGCCGGAAACGATCCGGGGGAGGAAGAACGCCTTCTGCTCAGCGGTCCCGAACTCCTGGAGCGTGGGGCCGACCGTCTGCAGAGTGACCGACGGTAGTTGGACGTCGGCGCGAATCGCCTCGTTGACGAAGAGGTACTGCTCCACCGGACCGTACCCGCGGCCGCCGTACTCGCGTGGCCAGCCGACGCCCAACCTGCCGTCGCGGCCCATCCGCCGCACGATGTCGCGGAACACCGGGCCGTGCCGCTGCACCAGCATGGCCTCGCGTTCGTCTTCGGACACCAGGCCCGCGAAGTACTCGCGCAGCTCGGCCTGGAGTTCGCACTGGGCCGGCGTGAGGGCCACGAACCGCCCGTCGTCGTCGGGACCGGCCCCGGTCGGGGCTGCGTTGCCCGTGGCGCGCCCTGCGGCCAGGTTGCGCAGCCCGTGGTCCGGCCCGCCGACCATCCGGCTCAGATCCTTGATCAACGAGTAGTACCTGTGCAGCGGATAGGTCATGTCGACGCCCATCCCGCCGTGCAGGTGGTGACACGTGCGCACCGCTGCGGGCCCCTCCGCCGCGAGCCAGTAGGCCGCGAGGTCTGCCTCTGCGTCCAGGTCGTCCTCCCAGGCCGTGCTGTACGCCGTGGCTTCCGCGGCATGCTCGGCTGCTCCGAGTCGCCAGGCCGCAGACAACGCCGCCAGGTGCAGGGTGCGGGACGCGATGTACACGTCGGCGATCTGTTGCGCCACGGCCTGGAAGGTCGCCAGGGGGCGGCCGAACTGCTGCCGCGTGCGGATGTGTTCGGTGGTCAGGCGTAGTGCTCCCGCCAGCGCCCCGTCGGCCACGGCAGCGGCTCCGGCCAGTGCATACCTGCGTAGCGCGCTCGCGGCCCGGCCCGTGGTGTCCGCCCCGAGCAGCTCGTCGGAGGACACCGGAACGTGGTCGAGCCGGACGCCGGCCTCCGGGCCCCCGCTCGCAGTGGGGCTCGTGACCACGGTGACCCCCGGAGTCCGGGGCGGCACGAGGAAGACGCCGACGCTGCCGTCCGGTAGCACCGCGGTGGTGAGGATCCGGTCCGCGTCGGTCGCGTACGGAACGGCGGTCTTGACGCCGTCGAGCCGCCATCCTCCGCCGACCGGGGTGGCCGCGGTCCTGGGCAGGACGGGCAGTGGGCGCCCGGGCTCACTCAGAGCCGCGGTGAGCACCGTCGCCCCGGTAGCGACGCCGGGCAGCAGTGCCGCGCGCTGCGCGTCGGTGCCGTATGCCGCGACCGGCAACACGCCCAGGGCCAGCGTGGCGAGGGCGGGGAGTGCGGCGGCGTGTCGCCCGACGGCGGTCAGGACCGCCGCGACCGCTTCGGAACCGAGACCCACGCCGCCACAGTCGGCCGGGACCGCGACGCCGAGCAGATCCGCCTTCGCCAGCGCCGCCCACTGTTCGTGCGGCGCCGCTTCGGCCTCGTGCGCGAGCACCTCCTGCGCCAGTGCCTCGACGGCCGCCAGCGTCTCGCCCGCACCGAACTCCACGCGACCTCCTCGAATTCGAAAACCCTCGGCACAGAATTGAAACCTGTTCTAGTTTTAACAAGACGGGCGCTGCGCCGCAAGGAAACGCGCACCCCGCCCCGGACCAAGGAGGGGACGTTGCGATTCACCTACGCCGAGGCGATGACCGATCCCGCGTACTACGCGCCCCTGGCGCGGGGCGCCGAGGAGGCGGGCTACACCTCGATGTGCGTGGCGGACAGCGTCGCGTACCCGGCCGAGTCCGACGCGACCTACCCGTACACCCCCGGCGGCGACCGGGAGTTCCTCGACGGCAAGCCGTTCATCGAGACGTTCGTGCTGTCCGCGGCGCTGGCCGCCTCGACGTCCACGCTGCGGTTCACCCCGTTCGTGCTCAAACTGCCGATCCGGCCGCCCGTACTGGTCGCCAAGCAGGCGGGCTCGCTGGCGTACCTCAGTGGCAACCGCTTCTCGCTGGGTGTCGGGCTCAGTCCGTGGCCGGAGGACTTCGCGATGATGGGGGTGCCGTTCGACCGTCGGGGCCGACGGATGGACGAGTGCATCGAGATCGTCCGCGGCCTCTGCACGGGCGAGTACTTCGAGTACCACGGCGAGTTCTACGACATCCCGCGGATCAAGCTCACGCCCGCGCCCTCGCGGCCGCTGCCGATCCTGGTGGGCGGGCACAGCGATGCGGCGCTCCGCCGGGCGGTGCGGCTCGGCGACGGCTGGATGCACGCGGGCGGCGACGGCGCTGATCTCGATCGCATGCTCGGCCGCATCGCCGACCTCGAGGCGCAGCGGGATGCACCACGCGATCTGCCGTTCGAGGTACATGTGATCTCACTCGACGCCTACACCCTCGACGGCGTCAAGCGCCTCGAGGACAAGGGCGTCACCGATGTGATCGTCGGCTTCCGCGTGCCGTACCAGGTGGGGCCGGACACCGAACCGCTCGCGCGCAAGATCGACCACCTGCGGCGGTACGCCGACACCGTCGTCTCCCACTTCGCCTGAATCCGCCGACCTGAGGGAGCCGCTATGACAGATATCCACCCCACCCGAATCCACCCAGCCCGAGCCGCAGCCCAAGCCTCGCGGGACGCGGTCCGGGCGAAGGACAGATCGGCGTGGCTGGGGCTGTTCGCCGACGACGGGTGTGTGGAGGATCCGGTAGGTCCGTCCGGGTTCGATCCCGAAGGCAGGGGACACCACGGTCGCGGGGAGATCGGAGCCTTCTGGGACATGACGATCGCGAAGGCCGACGCGATCGAGTTCGACTACACCGACTCGTTCGCGTGCGGGACCGAGGTGGCGTACGTCGGGACTATCCGAACCACGGTCGCGGGAATGCGGATCGATGCCGAGGGAGTGTTCGTGTACCGGGTCGACGACGTGGGACGGATCGCCTCGCTGCGCGCCTTCTGGGAGGTCGAGCGGGCACTCGCGACGGCGGGTGCGGTACCTGGAGATGCGGGGTAGTGAACCCGGGCAGGTGCGATAGTCGGTAGCTTCTTCACCATGGCGCATAGGAGTCCGGAACCGCGGTCCGGTGCCGTGCTCGCTGTGCTGTCTCTCGCAGCGTTCATGGCCAGCCTCGATGTGTTCATCGTGAACGTGGCGTTCGACGCCATCGGCCGTGACTTCCACGGGACTCCGCTGTCCGAATTGTCGTGGGTGCTGAATGCATACACGATCGTGTATGCGGCGCTGCTGGTTCCGGCCGGGCGGATCGCCGACCGGTTCGGGCGCAAGGGTCTGTTCCTGATCGGCCTCGGACTGTTCACCCTCGCCAGCGGCGCGTGTGCCGCTGCGGGTGGGATCTGGTGGTTGGTCGGGTTCCGCGCCCTGCAGGCCGTCGGCGCCGCGATCCTGACGCCGGCGAGCCTCGGGCTCATCGTGGCGTCCGCCCGCCCCGAGCATCGGGCGCGGTCGGTGCGGATCTGGGCCGCCACCGGTGCGCTCGCCGCTGCCCTCGGGCCGGTGATCGGTGGCGTGCTGGTCGAGGCGTCCTGGCGCTGGGTCTTCGTCGTGAACCTCCCGGTCGGCGTGTTCGCCCTGCTGGCGGCCACCAGGGTGGTGCCGCGCTCACGCGACGACTCGGTCACCCGGCTGCCGGATCTTCCCGGTGCCGCGCTGTTCGCCGTGGCCATCGGCGCCCTCACGTTGGGACTGGTCGAGGGATCGGACTGGGGCTGGGCCGGCGATCGGATCGTCGCAGCGTGGGTGGTGACGCTACTCGCTCTCGGTGGCTTCCTGTTCCGGTCGAGCCGACATCCCGAGCCGGTCGTCGCCCCGAGCCTGGTCCGGGTGCGTACCTTCGCGTGGTCGAACGTGACCGCGATCATGTTCTCTGCGCCGTTCGGTGGCGTGCTGCTGGCGAACATCCTCTGGATGCAACAGGTGTGGGCCTACTCACCGATCAAGACGGGGCTCGGGGTGGCGCCCGGGCCGCTGGTGGTGCCGGTGTTCACCGCGATCGGATATCGACTCACCCGACGCGTACCGGTGGGTCGACTGGTGTCCCTCGGCTGCCTGATGTTCGCGGCCGGGAGCGTGCTGGTGTCGCTGAGCGTGGGCGTCCACCCCGACTACGTCGGGGCGGTTCTGCCGGGGTCGCTGATCGTCGGCGCCGGCGTCGGGCTGTCGCTCCCCGCGATCCTGTCGTCGGCCACCGCAGACCTGCCCACCACGCAGGGGGCCACCGGTAGCGCCGTGATCAACATGAGTCGGCAGTTGGGAACCGTGATCGGGGTCGCCGTCCTGGTCGCCGTCCTCGGTACGCCGGTGACGTACGCCGTCGCCCACACCGCGTTCCGCCACGGCTGGTGGGTTCTCGCGGCGTTCGCAGCACTCGGTGCGCTCAGTGCGCTCGGCATGACGCCCCGCGGTGGCGGTGACCCCGCCCCCGACCGGGTGCGCCAGACCGACGCCGCGTCCCCTCGCCTGGTGCCCGAAAGCCGCAAGTGACATAGCGTCGGTGTCAGCGCGCCGTCAGCACCGCGTCCGCGAGCACCGGCGCTCCGCGCTCCATGGACTCGGTGGCCACCACATACGCCACTCCATCGCGATGCGCCGCGGGGGCGCCCGGGAGGTCACGTCCGCGCTGCACCCAGATCGACGTCCGCAGTGTCTCGCCGGGGAACACGACGCCGGCGAACCGCGCCGACCACGAGCCGATCGCACGCGGGTCGCCGTCGAGCACCGCGTCGGCCACGGCCTTCGCGACCATCCCGTATGTGCAGAGCCCGTGCAGGATCGGCACGTCGAAGCCCGCCCGCCTGGCGAACGCCGGGTCGCTGTGTAGCGGGTTGCGGTCGCCGCACAACCGATACAGCAACGCCTGCTGGGGCAGGGTGGCCGTGGTCACGACGGCGTCGGGCGTCCGGTCCGGCAGGGGAACCCGGTCGGACGGCCCGCGCTCGCCACCGAACCCGCCCTCGCCGCGGGCGAAGATCGACGACCGCGTCGTCCACAGCGGACTGCCGTCGTCGGCCACCACTTCGGTCTCCTGCCAGATGACGGCGGCCTTGCCCTTGTCGAACACGTCGGTGATCCGGGTGCGCGCCACCGCCTTCCCCGCGCTGGGGAGGGGTCGGTGCATCGTGACCGTTTGACTGCCGTGCACCACCGCCGCGAGGTCGATGTCGATGCCTGGAAATCGCACCGCCGGCGGCTCGGTCGCCCGGACCGTGGCGGCGACGGTCGCGAAGGTCGGCAGTACGCGCAGATCATTCTCGGTCGCGTAGTGCAACTCTCGTGACGACAGCGGATCGCCGCCTGCACCCAGCGCGAGGTGGTAGAGCAAGACGTCCGATTCAGACCACGCGAACACGGTCTCGCCGAGATCCGCTCCGACGGCGACGGCGGGGTCGATGGGCATCGGGGCTCCTCAGGGTGGACGGGCTACTCGTATCCGACGGTGACGTCGTCGGTGGCCGGCAACGCCTGGCAGGCGAGGATCAGGCCGTCGGCCAGATCCTCCTCGTCGAGGACGTCGTTGTGCACCAGCGTCACCCGTCCGGAGACGAGGCGGCACGCGCACGCGCTGCATGCACCCTCGCGGCACGAGTAGGGCGCGTCGAGCCCGGCGTCCAGCAACACGTCCAGCAGGCGACGGTTTCGCTGCCATGCGAGCGTGCGCGTGACGCCGTCGAGTTCGACCGTCACAGACGCCGCAGGACCGTCGGTGGCCAGACCGCCCGTCGGGGTCCCGACCTCGTCCGGCTCGGCGTCCGCGAGCGCTGCGGCCTCCGCCGCGCCGGGATCGGGGGTGGGTTCGAACGGGTTGCGCGGAAGGGACCGGAACCGCTCGACGTGGACGTCCCGCCGGGCAACGCCGAGCGAGCCCATCGCCGCGATCACCGCGTCCATGAAGGGACCCGGGCCGCACACGTACGTCGGCCGGTCGCGCCAGGGGCGTGCCAGGGCCGCGAGTTGCTCGACACTCGGCAGGCCCTGCACCGACTCGAGCGCGGAACGCCAGAGCGTCGGCAAGCCGGCACGCCGGCTCCCCGGTCCGCTGCCGTCGGGCGATTCCGGACCCGGGATGCCGGCGAGCAGGTTCCTGAGCGTCGCGTAAGGGACCGCTTGCGCGGTCGGGCTGCACGCGGCCTCGATTATCCGCCAATTCGCGGCGCGCAGCTCTCGAAGGAATTCATGCATTAGGCGGGATTTGCCGACGCCCGGCTCGCCGATCACGGAAACCAGCTGGCCGCGATTCTGCGATGCGGCCTCGGCCGCTCGCGCCAGAGCGGCCATTTCGCCGGTCCGCCCGACGAAACGCGACAGGTCGCGCGCCGCGCGAACCCGCCAGCGCGACGGGTCGCCGACTCCCGTTACGTGATAGAGGGGGACCGGGTGCGGAAAGCCTTTCAGCGGCCGCGGCGCCAGCCCGTCGAATTTGATGCCGCCATCGGCCAATTTCCGGCAGGCCTCGGAGGCGTAGATTTGATTCGGCCCGGAAGCGGCCTGGAGCCGCTCGACCAGAATCAGCGCCGGGCCGCCGAAATCATAGACCGAGGAGAACTCGGTGGCCGTGACGCGGGCGACGACGGATCCGGAATGGACGCCGACGCGCACCTTCAGCCGGTCGTCGTCCAGGCATTCGACGCGCCGCACCAGGTCGAGCGCCGAATGACAGGCCAGCGTCGCGTGGTTGTCGTCCGCCGCCGGTGCGCCGAAGACGGCCAGCAAGCCGTCGCCGAGCTCCTTGGCGACGATGCCGCCGAACCGCCGAACCGCCGCGCGCATGGCGGCGAGCGGCGG
>CAJCHX010000019.1 GCA_903970215.1 Acidobacteriaceae bacterium | reverse complement strand
AGCCGCGGCTCGGCCGACGATGGGGGTGGCACGCATCGAGTGGGATCTCCTTATGTTCGACTGGTGTGCTGGGCAGGGTGTTCGACTGGTGTGCTGCGCAGGCCGACCCTACCGGGTCAGTATTGGCTGCAGGTCGCCATGACCTCCGCGATCTTCGCGTCGATCTCCTTCTTGTGCGCTGCATAGTAGGCGGCCGCCAGCGGGTTCTGCTGCTTCAGCGCCGCGATCTGGGCATCGCGCTGCGCGGGCTGCGCGGTGATGAACGCCTCCGCCTGGGCGCGACCGTTCGGGGTCTGGTTCATGGCTGCGATGGCCTCCGGCGCGACTGCCTGCGTCGCACTCTCGACCTGAGCGACGGTGCAGTTGGTACCGGGAACGGGAGTGTTGGGATCCGCGTTGGCGGCGGCGGTGGGGACGAGCGCGAGCGATGCGGCGCCTACGCAGGCGGCCGCTGCTGCGGCGAAGCGCTTGGTAAGGGTGTTCAATGCGGGCCTCCTCGGCGATGTGGACGACACGGACTATGCGTCCAAATGCTGAGATTAGTGTGAGAACATTCTGGTTTGACGGCAAACAGGCTGCTGGGGCGTGTCGCGACCCAGACCAAAAACGACGACGCCGGTTGGCTTAACCGGCGTCGTCGCATCCGTTTCGATGTGCGATCGCGATGATCAGCTGGTCGCGCAGATCGCCTTGATCTCGGAGATCTTCTGGTGCACCTCGGCCTTGTTGATGTGCATGTGCATGTGCTTGTGGTGCCACATTCCGACCATGCCCGGGTGCTCCTTCTTCCACTCGGCGCGCTTGGCCATCCACTTCTGGCGCATGGCCATGCGCTCCGCCGGTGTCGCGGCGAGCGCGGCCTCGAAGTGATCCTTGGCCTTCGGGTGCTCCTGCAGGAACGACCAGAACTTCGGCGCGACCTTGGCGGTGGCGCGCTCGACCTGGCCGACGGTGCAGTGGGTGCCGGCGACCGGAGCCGAAAGGGGGGTCTGGGCATTCGCGGCGGCAGCGGGGACAGCGAGCGTCGCACACGTGGCGACGGCGACCGATGCGACGGCGCGCCGCAGGGTGAAGGTGGGCATGAATCTCTCCTCGAAAGAATGGCCAGTGGTGAAGTTCCGGCGCCGACCACAATACTTAGAATCTTTGAGAATTCACAGTCTGGTCTGAGAATATCCCTTCAATCAGGAAAAACCGCCCTATTTGCTACAGCAGAAGATCGCGGTGCCCGGGAAGATCGCGCCACGAAGGGGGCTCCATTGCCCCCATTCGTGCTCGAAACCCTCCGGCCATTCGGGTTCGACCAGGTCGTACAAGGTGAGTCCGGCGGCCACGATCTCGCGGATCCGGTCGCCCAGGGTGCGGTGGTGCTCCACGTACGTCGGCACCCCGTCGTCGTCCACCTCCACGTACGGCGACCGATCGAAGTACGGCAGGACGGCCTCGAGGCCGGCCGGTCCCGGATCGTCGCGGAAGATCCAGCGCATCGGGTGGTTCACCGAGAACACGAAGCGGCCGCCGGGGCGCAGGACGCGCGCCGCCTCCCGCATCACCGCGGCCGAGTCGGCGACGAACGGGATCGCGCCGAACGCCGAGCAGACGACGTCGACGGCACGGTCTGCGATCGGCAGGTGCTCGGCACCGGCCTGCACGAGCAGCAGGTCGGCGCCCTGTATCAGCGGCCGCCCGCGGTCGAGCATCCCGCGCGAGATGTCCAGCCCCACGACGTGTGCCCCCTGGGCGGCGAGCCATCGGGCGCAGGGCGCGCTCCCGCAGCCGATCTCGAGGACGGTCCGTCCGCGGACGTCGCCGAGCAGGCCCGCGTCACCTTCGTGGAGGCCTTCGGGGCACCACACGAACTCGCCGGTGGGGCTGTCGACGCCGAGGAAGGTCGCGTGCTCGGCGTGGTAGGCCGCAGCGTCGCCGTCCCACCATCGGCGGTTGGCGGCCTCGCTCCCGGCCGAGTCGTGCCGCATGTCGGGGGTGGGGCGATGACTCACAGCGCGATCCGGTGGTTCATGGAGCTGTCCTGTCGTGCTTCGGAAGAGGGGTGGTTTGCCCAGGTAGCGGCGCATGGCGTAGCCTTGTTGGCACGTGTGTGCATACACGCGTGCCAGTCGTGTCCCTACTAGCACCCTGTCCGGAGCAACTTACCTAATGCCCACCACTACAGCCTCGTCGCCGCAGGTCGCCATCAACGACATCGGATCGGCAGACGAGTTCCTGGCCGCCATCGACGCCACCATCAAGTACTTCAACGATGGTGACATCGTCGAGGGCACCATCGTCAAGGTCGATCGTGACGAGGTCCTCCTCGACATCGGCTACAAGACCGAGGGTGTCATCCCCTCCCGCGAGCTGAGCATCAAGCACGATGTGGATCCCTCCGAGGTCGTCAATGTCGGCGACGCGGTCGAGGCGCTGGTCCTCACCAAGGAGGACAAGGAAGGCCGCCTGATCCTGTCCAAGAAGCGTGCGCAGTACGAGCGCGCGTGGGGCACGATCGAGGAGCTCAAGGAGAAGGACGAGGCCGTCAAGGGCACCGTCATCGAGGTGGTCAAGGGTGGTCTGATCCTGGACATCGGCCTCCGCGGCTTCCTCCCCGCCTCGCTGGTCGAGATGCGCCGTGTCCGCGATCTGCAGCCGTACATCGGCAAGGAGATCGAGGCCAAGATCATCGAGCTCGACAAGAACCGCAACAACGTGGTGCTCTCGCGCCGCGCGTGGCTCGAGCAGACGCAGTCCGAGGTCCGGTCCGAGTTCCTGCACCAGCTGCAGAAGGGCCAGGTCCGCAAGGGCGTCGTGTCGTCGATCGTCAACTTCGGTGCGTTCGTCGACCTCGGCGGCGTGGACGGCCTGGTGCACGTCTCCGAGCTGTCGTGGAAGCACATCGATCACCCGTCCGAGGTGGTCACCGTGGGCGACGAGGTCACTGTCGAGGTTCTCGACGTCGACCTGGACCGCGAGCGCGTCTCGCTGTCGCTCAAGGCGACGCAGGAGGACCCGTGGCGCCAGTTCGCCCGGACCCACGCCATCGGTCAGATCGTGCCCGGCAAGGTCACCAAGCTCGTCCCGTTCGGCGCCTTCGTCCGCGTCGAGGAGGGCATCGAGGGTCTGGTGCACATCTCCGAGCTGGCCGAGCGCCACGTGGAGGTCCCGGACCAGGTCGTGTCCGTGAACGACGACGCGCTGGTGAAGGTCATCGACATCGACCTCGAGCGTCGTCGTATCTCGCTGAGCCTCAAGCAGGCCAACGAGGACTACACGGAGGAGTTCGACCCGTCGAAGTACGGCATGGCCGACAGCTACGACGACAACGGGGAGTACATCTTCCCGGAGGGCTTCGATCCGGAGACCAACGAGTGGCTCGAGGGCTTCGACAGCCAGCGCGAGGAGTGGGAAGGCCGGTACGCCGA
>CAJCHX010000018.1 GCA_903970215.1 Acidobacteriaceae bacterium | reverse complement strand
TGGCCGCGACCGCATCGGCGAGGGTGAATCCGTCGGGCAGCTCGAGCCGATGATCCAGGGCGAAGAGCTGGAAGACGTAGGTGTGCGGCCCGTGCGACGGCAGCGGCCGTGGCCCGGCCCAGCCGCGCCGTCCGAGGGGCCCCTTGCCGTGCCGGATGCCGGGGATCGGCGCGGGCTCGGCCAGCGTTCCCTCGGGGATCCCCGACAGGGCGGGGTCGATGCCGACGGTCAGCGCATGGGTCGCGGGCTGGCGTAGCGGGACGTCGGGGTCCTGGACGATCAGCGCCAGCTCGGCCGTGCCGCGCGGCGGTGCGGTCCACGCCAGTGCGGGCGAGAGGTTGGTGCCGAAGAACCGCCCCCGGTGGCGTTCGGGAATCGGCGCGCTGTGCTCGAAGGCGGGGCTGGTGAGGGTGAAGCTCTCCGGTGCGTGCAACTCGGGACGGGCCCACACCAGGGTGTGGTGTCCGGCGCGCCGGTTCCGCAGAGCGCGGCCGAGGGGGTTGGGTGGCACGGTCGTCCTTTCTGGTGACTATGCGGCGGGATCGGGCCGGCCGGCGCGGAGCCGGCCGAGGATGTCGTCGAGGCGAGCGAGGTCATCGCGTTCCAGTGCGATGAGGGCCGCGGGCGGCTCGTCCTGGATCTGCCTGGCCCGCCGGGCCGCGTCTCGTCCGGCATCGGTGAGGTGAACCAGCTTGCTGCGGTTGTCATCCGGGTTGGGCGCGCGCTGTACCAGGCCCCGCGCCTCCAGCATGTCCACGCCGACGGTGGCGGCGGGCGGGTCGACCCCGTGTGCGCGGGCGATCTCCCGCAGGGTCATCGGGCCGCGTTCGAGCCTGATCAACACCTCTACCTTCGCCGGGCCGAGGTCGAGCGCGGCGCGCAGGGCTCGCTTGCGATCCTCGGAGGTGACGAAGTCGTGCAGTGCGGCCCACACCCGTGCCGGGACATCCGTCTCTGCTCCGCCAGCCATAGTAATTGTTATATAGGAACAACTATCTAGGAGCAAGGGCTGAGCGGTATAGCAGATCCCAGCGTCCGCGTCGGGGCGTCCGCTACCCGCGCAGCAGGCCCTTGGCGACGTGCGTGATCTGCACCTCGTTACTCCCGGCGTAGATCATCAGCGACTTCGCGTCGCGCGCGAGCTGCTCGACGCGGTACTCCGCCATGTAACCGTTGCCGCCGAACAGTTGCACCGCATCCATGGCCACATCGGTCGCCGCCTCGGAGGAGTACCACTTCATCGCGGACGCCTCCGGCAACGTCGGGGTACGCCCGGCCCGCAGATGCTCGATCGCGGAGAAGACCATGTTCTGTGCGTTCAGGCGCGCCAGCTCCATCTTCGCCAGCTTCAGCTGGATCAGTTGGAAGTCCGAGATCGGCTGCCCCCACAGCTTGCGATCGCGCGCGTACGCCACGCACAACCGGTGGCACTCGTTGATGATGCCGAGGGACAGGATCGCCACTCCCACGCGTTCGAGCACGAAGCTCGATCGCGCGCTGTCTCGCCCGTCGCCGCTCTTGTGGTCCTCGGTCTCACCGAGGAGGCGATCGCGGCCCAGCCGGACGTTGTCGAAGAAGAGCTCGCCGGTCGGCGACGACATCATGCCCATCTTCTTGAACGGCGCCCCCTGGGTGAGTCCCTCCATGCCGGTGTCCAGAACGAACGTCAACACCGTGCGATCACGGATCGGCGTGCCGTCTCCTTCGTCCAGCTTCGCGTAGACGACGATGACGTCCGCGAAGGGGCCGTTGGTGATGAACGTCTTCTGGCCGCTGAGGATGTAGTCGTCGCCGTCGCGGCGCACCGTGGTGCGCATGCCGCCGAAGGCGTCGGAGCCGGCGTCCGGCTCGGTGATCGCCCACGCCGCAACGTGTTCGAAGGTCACCAGTTTCGGCAGCCAGCGCTCCTTCTGGGCGAGAGTGCCTTTCGATGCGATGGTGGTGGCGCCCAGCCCGAGGGACACGCCCACCGAGGCGACGGTGCCGAGGGTCACGCCAGCCAACTCGGCCACGATGATCGCGGCCATCGAGTCCATCCCCTCGGCGACCAGCGGCTTCCGCCTGCCGGAGCCGCCCTCGCGTGGCGGCTTCGCGGCGAGGGTCTCGCCGTCCTTCTCGCGTGCGCGGGCCCGGTCGAGCTGCTTGTTCAGCGCCTCCTTCGCCATCGCGTCCAGGCCGAACGCTGCGAAGAATTTCCGCACCAGGTCGTAGGGCGGGAGCTGGCCGCTCTCGAGCTCATCGAGGTGCGGGCGGATCTCCCTGTCGATGAAGTCGCGCACTGCGTCCCGGATGGCGATGTCCGAGTCGGACCATTCGATCATGGTGTCAGCTCCATTCCGCGAACGTGCGTCGCGATGTCTTCGATCGCCCATAACGTAGACCTCGTTCACTAGGAGTATCGACGAAATGGACGGGGCGATGTCACGTGCTTCCCGGTCGGCGAGCCCTGTGGGCGAGCATGATCGACCCGTGCATCCGCCGCTCATTCGAGGCGTCGCCGC
>CAJCHX010000017.1 GCA_903970215.1 Acidobacteriaceae bacterium | reverse complement strand
GTGTGCTCTTCCGATCTGCCGTACCGCGATCCGGAGACCGCCGTCAGCCCCACGCCGAACAGCACGGCCAACCCGATATACACAGCGGACCACACGCCGGATTCACGCATGGAAGGCTCGTGCGGCGTACGCACATGGCTGAAGAAGTCGAAGACGAACAGTCCCAGAACGCCGATGAGCGACAGGCCCCAGACAATGGGGGAAACGTGCACCTGAATACACCTCCGGTATCGATTCCGGAGGTCTCTCCCCACCGGCCGAGCCGGTTCGACGGGACCGGGCGAGCATGGGCCTGCCGTGATGACGGTCACCGCCGCGAACGGGATACTCCCCTCACGCGTGCGGGCCCAGGCTAGCACGAGTGACAGCCGCCGCTGCTACGGTCTGCGTGTTCGAGACCCTGTCATAGACAAAGGACCCTTATGCAGCGCAAGTTCTTCGCCGTCGTGTTCGCCGCAGCCCTCGCCGTGGGCGTGGCATCCTGCTCCAGTTCGAAGGAGTCGCCGGCCTCGTCGGATTCGGCGCTCACCAGTGCGACCACCACGACCGTCACCACCGGACCCGACCATTCCGGTCACCACGGCGGCCCGGGCAACGGAGGCGGTTCGAACAGCGGCGGCTCGGGCAGCGACTCCGGCTCCGGCGATGGGTCCGGCGATGGGTCCGGTGACACCGGCGCCGCCGGCGCTCCCGGCACCGTGACGGCCACCGAGACGGACACGGCCACGGCTACGCAGACCGACACGGCGACCGCCACCGTCACCCAGCCGGGCGGCCAGGGTGGATACCAGGGCGGCCAAGGCGGTCAGGGCGGCGGTCAGGGCGGCTACGGCGGCGGGCACCAGGGCGGCGGTCAGGGCGGCTACCAAGGCGGTCAGGGAAGTCAGGGCGGCGGGTCCCAGGGCGGCAGCCAGGGCGGTGGTTATCAGGGCGGACAGGGAGGCCGCCAGGGCGGAGCCCAGGCGACGACCACCGCAGCTCCCTCCGGCCAGCAGCACTAGTCGAGCAGAGCCGAGGGCCCGGCGGCATCGTGCCGCCGGGCCCTCGTGCGTCAGTCAGACGTACATCGGTCAGAAGTCGGGCTCGTCGCCGCCCTCGGGCTCCCCGCCCCCGCGGAGAATCACCATGAGGCCGGGCAGCTCGTCGGGCTTGACCAACACGTCGCGCGCCTTCGACCCCTCCGACGGACCCACGATGTCGCGGTTCTCCATGAGATCCATCAACCGCCCGGCCTTGGCGAAGCCCACCCGCAGCTTGCGCTGCAGCATCGACGTCGAACCGAACTGCGACGACACGACCAGCTCCACGGCCTGCAGGAACACGTCCAGGTCGTCGCCGATGTCAGGGTCGACGTCCTTCTTCTCCACCTTCTGCACGGTCACGCCGTCGGTGTAGTCCGGCTCGGCCTGAGCCTTGACGAAGTCCACCACCGACGAGATCTCCTCGTCGCTGATGTACGCGCCCTGCATGCGGACCGGTCTCCCGCCCATCGGCAGGAACAACCCGTCGCCCATACCGATCAGCTTCTCGGCGCCGGGCTGGTCCAGGATGACCCGCGAGTCCGTCAGCGACGACGTGGCGAACGCCAGCCGCGACGGCACGTTGGTCTTGATCAGGCCGGTCACCACGTCCACCGACGGACGCTGGGTCGCGAGAACGAGGTGGATGCCGGCCGCACGGGCCTTCTGGGTGATCCGGACGATCGCCTCCTCCACGTCCCGCGGCGCGGTCATCATCAGGTCCGCCAGCTCGTCGACGACGGCGAGGATGTATGGGTAGGGCCGGTACTCCCGCTCCGAGCCGAGCGGGGTCGAGATCTCGCCGGAACGGACCTTCCGGTTGAAGTCGTCGATGTGCCGCACCCGGGATGCCTGCATGTCCTTGTATCGCTGCTCCATCTCCTCGACCAGCCAAGTGAGCGCCGCGGCCGCCTTCTTGGGGTCGGTGATGATGGGGGTGATCAGATGCGGGATCCCCTCGTACGGCGTGAGCTCGACCATCTTGGGGTCGATCAGGATCATCCGCACCTCGTCGGGCGTGGCCCGGGCGAGCAGTGACACCAGCATCGAGTTGACGAAGCTCGACTTACCCGAGCCGGTGGACCCCGCGACCAACAGGTGCGGCATCTTCGCGAGGTTCGCCGACAGCATGTCGCCGTCGATGTCCTTGCCGAGGCCGATGACCAGCGGATGCTGATCCTTGCGCGTGCTGTCGGCGGACAGCACG
>CAJCHX010000016.1 GCA_903970215.1 Acidobacteriaceae bacterium | reverse complement strand
TCGTCGGCGCCGGCCTCGAGTCCCTCGACCACACCCTCCTCTCCGGCCCTGGCCGAAAGCATCACGACCGGGATCTGCAGCGTCGCCGGATCCCCATGTAGCGCCGCCAGCAGACCGAAGCCGTCGAGCACGGGCATCGTGACATCGGTCAGGACCAGGTCAGGCGGATCGGTGCGCGCCATTCGCAGAGCCTCCGCGCCGTCTGACGCGGTCGCCACCAGGTACTCGTCGGCCAGCAGCGCGGTGACATAGTCACGCATGTCCGCGTTGTCGTCGACCACCAGCACCCGCGGACGTTCGCGTATCTCGGCGTCGGACGGGGCCGGCGCGGAGGGCTCTTCGGTTGGAAGTAGCCAGCGGTTCGCCTCCGCAAGGAAGTCTGCCGCCTCCCGTTCGACCGAGATCTCACGCCGCTCGCTGGCCAGCTTTTCATCCGCGAGATGTGCGTGACCGAACGGGACCTCGACTGTGAACGTACTGCCGACTCCCGGCGTGCTCTGTACCTGTACGCGCCCGCCGTGGAGCTCGGCCAGCTCAGCGACCAGCGCGAGCCCGATGCCCGAACCCTCGTGCGTGCGACCGCGGGCTCCCGGCACGCGGTGGAAGCGCTCGAAGAGCCGGGTCTGTTGGATCGGGTCGACCCCCGTCCCGGTATCGGCTACGGCCAGCCATGCGGTATCGCCGTCGTGGCCGAGCCTGACCGTGACGCCGCCGGTGAAAGTGAACTTCAATGCGTTGGAGAGCAGGTTCAGCACGATCTTCGCCCACATCTCGCGGTCGACGAAGACCGGCTCAGGGAGTTCGGGACAGTCGATCTCAAACCGCAGCCCCGCGCGTGCAAAGGCCGAATCAAACATGCTCGCAAGCTCCGCCGTGTACCGGGCGAGGTCGATCGCTTCAAAGCTACTGTCAGCGCGACCTGACTCGAGTCTTGAGAAGTCGAGCAGCGTGTTGACGAGTTTCAGCAGCCGCTCTCCGTTGCGGGCGATCATCTCCAAGCGGTGCCGCTGGGGCTCCGGAAGGTCCTGCTCGGCGTCCGCGAGCGCATCCTCCGCGGGTCCGATCAGCAAGGTCAGCGGCGTTCGCAGCTCATGGCTCACGTTGGTGAAGAACGCGGTCTTGGCTCGATCGAGCTCGGCGAGCTCCTCTGCCCGCCGCCGCTCCTCGCCGTAGGCACGAGAGCTGGAGATGCCCGAGGCCAGCTGCGCGGCGATGAGTCCGAGGAACGACAGATACTGGTCGTCAAGCGGCCGGTAGCGGTTGGCGCCGACAACGAGAAATCCGTAGGGCCGCTCGGACTGCAGCGGATGGGGCAGCGTCAGAACCGCGGCCTGCGTGGGCGGCTTCTCCCAGAACCCGGTCGGCAGATCCTTGAAGCTGCTGTCGATTCCATCGACTATCACGGTCTCACCCTGACGCAGCTCCGGGAGCGGCCACCACGGCAGCTCCCGGCTGCCGTCGAGTGTGAGCGGCGCGGCTGGATGGTCCGCGGAGATCCCGGTCGAGCAGATCAAGTCAGCAGACTGTTCATCCTCCCCGAACAGGTAGACGAGCGTGAACGGCAGGGACTGGCTGTTGGCCGCCAGATGTCGCGATGCCGCTCTCAGGTACTCACGATCGTCCCGGCCGGCCGTGGATTCAGAGCCGAGCTCCCGCAGGGTCGCCATCCGCCGTTCGCCGACCACTTGCTCGGTCCCCTCGCTAACCACGCACAGCATCCCGACTATCGCGCCCGCGTCGTCGGTCAAGGGGCTGTAGGAGAAGGTGTGGTAGGTCTCCTCGACGTACCCACTGCGCTCCAGGAAGAGCAGCAGCGACTCGTCCCAGGTAGCAACTCCGGTGCGCAGCACCGCTTCGATCCGCGGGCCGATGTCGTCCCAGATCTCCGCCCAGACTTCGTGTGCCGGCCGCCCGAGAGCCCATGGGTATTTCGTACCCAGGGTGTCGCGCCGGTAAGCCTCGTTGCAGAAGAACGTCAGCTCTGGGCCCCACGCCATCCACATCGCAAATCGTGAGCTGACGACCACCCGGACCATCGTCGACAAGCTCCTCGGCCACGACTCCGGAACTCCCAGCGGCGTCGAGCCCCAGTCGACCTTCAGGAGGTCACGGCCGACGTCTCCAGCGCGGCGCAGCGCTTCCACGACATCCAGCGCCGCGGCGCGATCTCCACCGGCCTCGGGGATGGCACTCTCGTTCACTGCGCCAGCGCCACGTCCGGATCCTGGACCATCGGGATCACGTCGCCAAGGCCGGTGAGGTCGAAGAGCCGCTGGACCGCGGGCGCCCCGCCGACGGCGACGACGAACCGCTGGCCCGTACTGCTCGCGCGCTGGTGGTGAGCCACCACCACACTCAGGCCGCTTGAGTCGATGAACGTCACGGCCCTGAGATCTAGGACCACGCTCGGGACCTGCGCCTCCGGGCTCTGCAGGGCATCGCGCAGCGAACCGGCCGAATCGAGATCAAGCTCTCCGCGAACAACCACTACCACAGCGCCGGCGCGTGGTTCGCAGTGCACCCCAAACGCTGATTCCAAGGACATTCGCCGACCAGAATAGCCCCATGGACGGCCCCGGCCTCTGCCGCTGGACGCGTGCCCCAGTTCTCAGAGACCTTCGAGAAGACCTGCTTAAGGTGAGCGACCGGATTCGAACCGGCGACCGCCTGGACCA
>CAJCHX010000015.1 GCA_903970215.1 Acidobacteriaceae bacterium | reverse complement strand
CGTCGGAGACCTCGGTGAGCCGGATCGACAGTGCCAGTTCGCGTTCCAGCTCACGCAGCTGCCGCAGATAGTGCTGCAGCGCTGTCGCAGCGGCGCGCCGGGTGGCCATCGCCACCACATCTGCGGTGACGTTCGGGTTGCCGTCGCGGTCGCCGCCGATCCACGACCCGGGACGCAACATCGGATCGAGGAGCAGATCGAGGCCGGGATACATCTCACGCAGACGCGTCCGCAGCTCGTGGTTGATCTGGGGCATCACCTCGAGGAACGACGCCTCGAAATACCGCAGTCCGGACTCGATCTCGTCCTGGATCCGGAGCCGTTCGAGCCGGACGAGCGCCGTGTCCCACAGCGTCAGGATCTGGCGGCGCAACGCGAGGTCGACCTGCGCCTCCTCCTTCCCGTCGAGGTCGGTGCGATCGCGGTAGCGCATCAACTCCGTGATCCGGTGCTGAGTCTCGAAGACGGTCCGGCGGCGGGTCTCGGTCGGGTGCGCGGTGATCACCGGAGCGACCAGCGCGTGGGTGAGGGCGTCGGCAACCTCCGAGGGTGCCAGGTCCGCCTGCTCCAGCACGCTGTACGTCGCGGCCAACGACGATGCCTGGGGCGGCTCCCCCGCACGCACGTGGATGGCGCGGCGCCGCTCCCGGTGCAGGTCCTCGGCGAGGTTCGCCAGTAGCGCGAAGTGGCTGAACGCGCGGATCACGGGGACCGCCTGGTCCGTGGGGATGGGCGCGAACATCTTGGCCAGCTCTTCGCGGTCGAGTTCCGAGCGTCGCACCCGGAACGACTCGACACGCGCCTTCTCCACAAGATCGAAGATCTCCTTGCCCGCGTGCTTCCGGACCGTGTCGCCGAGGATCCCGCCGAGAAGGCGGATGTCCTGCCGGAGTGGTTCGGTGGCTGAGCGATCAGTGGCAGCGCGATCGGGGATTGAGCGGTCGGGGCCGAGGGTCATGCGGACAAGTATGCCGCCGCAGCGCCGATGTCTCAGCGCAAGCTCGGCCGCCCGCGTGGAGGTGTGTTCCGAACGCGCGAGAACGCCGCGGGCACTGGGCCCGCGGCGTTCTCGAAGGGTGTTCTATCGGGTCGGTCAGCCGAACTTGATGCTCAGGGTGACGCCGACGATGCAGATCGTCCAGACGATGCCGACGAAGATCGTGAGCCGGTCGAGGTTCTTCTCGACCACCGACGATCCCGACAACGAAGACTGGACTCCACCGCCGAACAGCGACGAGAGGCCGCCGCCTTTGCCGCGGTGCAGGAGCACCAACACGACGAGCAACAGGCTCAGCACGATCAGCGCGATGTTCAGCGACGTCCGCAAGGTTTCCACGATCGGCCAGTCTACCCGGTCGCTTACAGCGGCCCACCGGCGGCGATCGCGCACAGCGCGGCGAACTCCTCCGGTTTGAGGGAGGCGCCACCCACCAGAGCACCGTCGACATCGGGCTGTGCGACGATCTCGCCCACGTTCTTGCTGCTCACGGAGCCGCCGTAGAGGATGCGGATGCCCGCGGCCACCTCGGCACCGCCGAGCTCGCCGACGGCGGTGCGCACCTCGGCACACACCTCCTGCGCGTCCGCGGGGGTCGCGACCTTGCCGGTCCCGATGGCCCACACCGGCTCGTAGGCGATCACGATCTTCGCCAAATCCTCGGCGCTCAGACCCGCCAGCGAGCCCTCGACCTGCGCGATGTTGTGCTCGACATGGCCCGCGACCTCGCGGATCTCGAGACCCTCGCCGATGCACACGATCGGAGTCAGCCCGTTCCGCAGAGCGGCCTTGGTCTTCGCCAGCACGATCGCGTCGGTCTCGCCGTGGATCGTGCGGCGCTCGCTGTGACCGACAACCACGTACGTGCAACCCAGCTTGGCCAGGAAGGCGCCGCTGATGTCGCCCGTATAGGCGCCCGAGTCGTACGGTGACAGGTCCTGGGCGCCGTACGTGATCCCCAGGTGGTCGCCGTCCACGGCGGTCTGCACCGACCGCAGGTCGGTGAACGGCGGAAGCACCGTCACGTCGACGTGCGCGAAGTACTTCTCAGGCAGCGCGAACGCGAGCTTCTGCACCACCGCGATGGCCTCGAGGTGGTTGAGGTTCATCTTCCAGTTGCCCGCGATCAGCGGTTTGCGACTCATCGGTTCCCTTACCCGTTCGGCTCAGACAGCACTGCGAGCCCCGGAAGTTCCTTGCCCTCCAGGTACTCCAACGACGCGCCGCCACCTGTGGAGATGTGGCTGAAGCCGTCCTCGTCGAGGCCCAGCGTGCGCACCGCCGCAGCGGAGTCACCCCCGCCCACCACGGTGAACCCGCCACCCCGAGTGGCCTTGATGACCGCCTCCGCGACGCCCTTGGTCCCCGCAGAGAACGCCGGGAACTCGAACACGCCGGCCGGGCCGTTCCAGAACACGGTCTTCGCGTGGGCGAGCACCGCGGCGAACCGCTTGACCGACTCGGGGCCGATGTCCAAGCCCATCCAACCGTCCGGGATCTCCGCGGCGGACACCGTCTTCGACTCCGCATCGGCCGCGAACCGGTCGGCGACCACCACGTCCACGGGCAGGTGCAATACATCGCCGAACTCGTCCAGCAGCGCCTTACAGACCTCGATCTGGTCCTCCTGCAACAACGAGGTGCCAACCGGGAGTCCTCGCGCCGCAAGGAAAGTGAATGCCATTCCGCCGCCGATCACCAACGTGTCGACCTTGGGCGCCAGAGCGCGGATCACACCCAGCTTGTCGGACACTTTGGAGCCACCGAGCACCACCGCATACGGACGGGAAGGCTGCTCGGTGAGCTTGCCCAGCACGCGCACCTCGGATTCGACCAGCAGGCCCGCGTAGTGCGGAAGCAGCTTCGCCACGTCGTAGACCGACGCCTGCTTCCGGTGCACGACACCGAAGCCGTCAGACACGAACGCGCCCGGTCCAGCGTGCGAGGACACCTCGACCAGTTCGGCGAGGTCGCGCGCGAGCGACTCGCGCTCGGCGTCGTTCTTGCTGGTCTCACGCGGATCGAAGCGGACGTTCTCGAGCAGCAGCACGTCACCGTCGGTGAGCCCCTCGGCGCGGGCCAGGGCGTCCTGGCCGACGACGTCCGTCGCGAGCTGGACGTTGCGGCCGAGCTGCTTGGCGAGCTCCGCCGCGACCGGCGCGAGCGAGAACTTCGGGTCCTGCTCGCCCTTCGGGCGGCCGAGGTGTGCGACGACGATGACCTTCGCACCGGCCTCCACGAGCGCGCGCAGCGTGGGGACCGAGGCGACGATGCGACCCGGGTCGGTGATCACGCCACCGTCGAGGGGCACGTTGAGATCCGACCGGACCAACACCGTGCGTCCCTCTACCCCAGCCTCGACGAGATCCGACAGAGTAGGGACTCCGCCTTGGTTGTGGGGGGACATTACAGTGACTTACCCACCAGACCGGCCAGGTCGACGAGGCGGTTGGAGTAACCCCACTCGTTGTCGTACCAGGAGACGACCTTGGCCTGGTTGCCCAGCACCTTGGTCAGGCCGGAGTCGAAGATCGAGCTGTGCGGGTC
>CAJCHX010000014.1 GCA_903970215.1 Acidobacteriaceae bacterium | reverse complement strand
CTCGACCAGCGCCGCGCCGCGCGGTGTCCGCTCCACCCACGTGACGTCGCCGCCGCGGACGGGCAGGGCCCGCTCCTCCTGATGCTGGTATTCGAGGAAGACGCGCGCGGGTGCGTCCACGTGGTCCAGCAGGGAATTGATGGCCGGGAGCGATGCGACGTCGCCGACCAGCACGTACTCCGACGGGACCGGCGATGGAAGGGTGAAATTCGATCCCATGAGCGTGGCGCCGATGGTGGCGCCCGTCGCGGCACCCCGCGCCCATCGCGGCGCCGGCCCGTCGTGCATGGCGAACTCGATGACGAACTCGTCGCCGTCGGGCTCGACGATGGTGTAGCCGCGCTGCCCGAGGGCGCCCTCGTCGTCGCCCGTGCTCGCCTCACAACTCTGCGGTACCCACAACCGCACCCACATCGTGGGGTACCACGGGTGCTCGGTCAGCAACCCACCTCCGGAGAAGCGGATGCGGTGGAAGTAGTCGTTGACGCGTTCGCTCGACAACACCGTGAACACGTAGTCGTCGGCGCGCAGTGCCTTGAGGATCAGCCCCTGTATCCCACGTCCCATGAAGCGTAGCCTACCCTAAGGTGCGTCGGGCTGGTCCGCAGACGCCGACGGGGCGCGACCTGAGCTGGTCGCGCCCCGCTATCGGGTCGATCAGGGTGTCAGGCGCCCTGCACCTTGGCGGGCTCGGAGGCGGCGAGCATGTCGTGCCGCTCGACCACCTTGACCCGTTCGCGGCCTTCGGCCTCGCCCAGACTGCGTTCGTGTTCGTCGAGGCGGTACCAGCCGTCCCAGGTGGTGTACGGCGTCTCATGGTCGTCGAGCCACTTCGTGACCGACTCCGGCTCCGGCTGAACGGGCGCCGTGAGGCGACCGGCGTGGTAGTCCTCGAGGATGCACGCGACGGTCTCGTTCGCGTCGCCCTTGGTGTGGCCGATCAGGCCCACCGGGCCCCGCTTGATCCAGCCGGTGGTGTACACGCCGCGCAGCTGCTCGCCGCGGTCCATGACCCGTCCGGCCTCGTTGGGGATCACGCCCGCCTGGTCGTCGAACGGGATCTCGGGGAGATCGTTGGACAGATAGCCGACCGCCCGGTACACCGCGCCGACCTCCCAGTCGGTCGTGCGGCCGGTGCCACGCACGTTGCCGTCGCCCGTGAGCTCCATGCGCTCGGTGCGCAGGCCGACCACCTTGCCGTCCTCGCCGAGGATCTCCGTCGGCGACTCGAACAGGTGGATGTACAGCTTGTGCGGACGCTCTCCGGCGTCGCGGATCGCGTACTGCTCGAGGATGGTGGCCACCTGATCGGTGATCTTGGACTGGCGGCGCGCGGCGATCGAGCCCTCGTCGTAGTCGATGTCCTCCGGGGCCACGATGACCTCGATGTTGTTCGAGTGGTCGAGCTCCTTGAGCTCGAGCGGCGTGAACTTCACCTGGGCGGGGCCGCGGCGGCCGAAGACGTGTACCTCGACGGCCTTGTTCTCCTTGAGACCCTCGTAGACGTTCGGCGGGATCTCGGTGGCCAGCAGTTCGTCGGCCGTCTTCGCGAGCACGCGCGCGACGTCCAGGCCGACGTTGCCGACGCCCAGCACGGCCACCTTCTCGGCCTCGAGCGGCCACTCCCGCGGGAAGTCCGGGTGGCCGTCGTACCAGGCGACGAACTCGGCGGCGCCGTGGCTGCCCTCGAGATCGATTCCGGGGATGTCCAGCGCGCGGTCGGCGGTGGCACCGGTGGAGAAGATCACTGCGTCGTAGTGCCGGCGAACGTCCTCCATGGAGAAGTCCTTGCCGAAATCGAGGTTGCCCAGCAGACGCACCTGCGGCTTGTCGAGCACCTTGTGCAGTGCGTTGATGATGCCCTTGATGCGGGGGTGATCCGGCGCGACGCCGTAACGGATGAGGCCGAACGGCGCGGGCATCTTCTCGAACAGGTCGATGCTGACGCCGGGGTTCTTCGCCTCGTCGGACTTCATCAGAGCGTCTGCTGCGTAGATCCCGGCAGGGCCGGCGCCGACGATGGCGACGCGCAGCGGGCGGTTCGGATCACTCATATAGCTTCGGTTACCTTTGTCAGCATCTCTGTGGTTCTGTCCTCACCAGGTTAGTGCGGGCTTAGCCCGGGGCCTAGTTCGGGGCGGCTGGTCCGCCCGATAGTCGACCCAAGCGAGGCTAGTGAGCGTGGCGAACGCAGACAAGCGAGCACCGGACGGATCGGAACGCGGCGGGTTGTCCCCGATGCCGTTCGTGGTCGCCCTGGTGGTCGCGGTGGTGGCCATCGGCGGGGTCCTGTTCTGGAATGCCGTCCGGCCTGCGTCGAAGCGGCTCAGCGACGGTGCGCAGATCCAGGTGACCATCGGTCAGTACTACGGAGCACTGAACAAAGGGCGGTACGCCGACCTGGTCGCGAACACGTGCGCCAAGGACCGTTCCGCATCGTCGTTCCCGCCCGAGGCGGGTTTCGCCACCGCACGGCAGGCGGCCGACGCCAAGGATGGCGAGGTCAAACTCGACGCCAAGGATGTGTCCAAACTCACTGTTTCGGGCGACATCGCCAGCGCGACTCTGACATTGCACTACGCGAAGTCGGGGGAGAAGACTGAGCGCGCGACCTTCGTCCGCGAGGACGGGAAATGGAAGATGTGCTCATGAGTTATGCCGGTGACCTGAGTCCAGAGCAGGCGTGGAAGCTGCTCGCCGACGATCCGCAGGCGATCCTGGTCGACTGCCGGACCGACGCCGAGTGGAACTACGTCGGCGTACCCGACCTGACCGAACTCGGCAAGAAGCTCGTCCTCGCCCAGTGGCAGACGTTCCCGGATGGGACGCTCAACCCCCGGTTCGTCGCCGACCTGCGTCGCTCCGGCGTCGCCGACGGTGTGCCCATCGCGTTCATCTGCCGGTCCGGACACCGATCCATCGGCGCTGCCGAGGCTGCCACAGCGGCCGGCATGGGCCCGGCGTACAACGTGCTCGACGGCTTCGAGGGTGGCCTCGACGAGTCCGGCCACCGGGGCGCAGCCGGGTGGCGAGCGACCGGCCTGCCCTGGCGCCAGTTCTAGTCCGCCGGATCGCACCGCATCTCAGCCCGCTAGGAGACCTTCTTGACCAGGTACGACCCCCTGCCCGACGATGTAGCGCCCGAGACCCTGGCGGTCCGCGGGGGGCTGCTCCGCTCCAACTTCGAGGAGACCTCGGAGGCGCTGTTCCTCAACTCGGGATACACGTACACCAGCGCTGCCGCCGCGGAGGCCGCCTTCAAGGGCGACATCGACCGCTTCGTCTACTCGCGCTACGGCAACCCGACGACGGCCGTGTTCGAGGAGCGGCTGCGGCTGCTCGAGGGCGCCGAGGCGTGCTTCTCGACGGCGACGGGGATGTCCGCGGTGTTCACCGCGCTGGGTGCATTGTTGAAGACCGGCGACCGGCTGGTCGCGGCGCGGTCGCTGTTCGGTTCGTGTTTCGTGGTGTGCAACGAGATCCTGCCGCGGTGGGGTATCGAGACCGAGTTCGTGGACGGCGACGACCTCGACCAGTGGGAGCGCGCGTTGTCCCGGCCCGCGCAGGCCGTGTTCTTCGAGACGCCGGCCAACCCGATGCAGACCCTGGTGGACATCACCGCCGTCTCCGAGCTCGCGCATGCCGCCGGTGCGCAGGTGGTGCTGGATGCCGGCTTCACCCCCGTGGGGATGCAGCCGTCGCTGGAGCTGGGTGCCGACGTGATCGTGCACTCGGGGACCAAGACCATGGACGGGCAGGGGCGGGTGATGGGCGGCGCCATCCTGGGCCCCAAGGAGTACATCGACGGCCCGGTCCAGACCCTGATGCGGCACACGGGACCGGCGCTGGCGCCGTTCAATGCCTGGGTTCTGCTCAAGGGACTGGAGACGCTGTCGCTGCGCGCCGAACGCGCCGTCGCGAACGCGCTGGCCGTCGCGAAGTTCCTGGACGCCGATCCGCGGGTCGACTGGACGCTGTATCCGTATCTTCCGTCGCACCCTCAGTACGAACTGGCGAAGAAACAGATGTCGGGCGGAGGCACGGTCATCACCTTCGCGCTGAAGGACACCGCCGCAGCGGCGGGCAAGGCACGCGCGTTCCAGACCTTGGACGCGCTGCGGATCATC
>CAJCHX010000013.1 GCA_903970215.1 Acidobacteriaceae bacterium | reverse complement strand
CGCGAGCGTCGTGACGGTGACAGCGTGGTGGGCACTGCGGCTCGTGCAGACACGCCGCTGAATCTCGACGCCGCTAGTTCCTGCCGCTAGTTCCTGATGTCGCTAGCCCTTGATGTCGCTAGTTCTCGACGTCACCGACGAGTACCGGGCGTACGGGCCAGGCCCCGGCCACCCGTAGCACCGCCGGCACCTCGGGTGAGTCGCTCGGAACCTGACGGGTGCCGGTCACCCGGATGGTCCGGCCTGCTCGGTGCAGCGTGTACGCACCGACTGCCAGCACGTTCTTGACCCACTGAGTCTCCGGCCCGTAGTTGAGCAGCACGTACGCCTTTCCGTCCGCAACGACGGCGACGACGGGCGTCGAGTACGGCCGCCCGGTGGTCCGGCCGATGTGGTCCACCACCGCGAGCGGCGGCACCTTGTACGACAGCGGCCCCAGCACACGGTTGGTGTAGCGCTTGTTGAGTACGGCGACGCGACGTTGCAGTCCCATTTTTGAGACGGTACACGCGACGTGCAGGTTGCTCAGGCCAAACAGGACGGGCCGAGCAGGGCTTTGAGGTCACCCATCAGCGCCGACGAGGGGTTGACCCGGAGCGCGTCATCCAGCTTGAGCGTGGTCGCCTTGTCACCAGAGACCAATCTGACGTGCACATCGGACACTCCCGGGTGCCGGGACAGCACCTGCTTGAGTTGGCTGACCTTGTCCTGCGTACAGATCCGGGTGGGCATGGTGAGCGACAGCGGCTTCGCGATGCCGACCTGGGACAGGTCGATAGGCGCGATGTCATTGGCGATCAGAGTCACCTTGTCATCGCGGAAGTTGACCCGCGCTTTGATCAGCACGGCCGCATCCTCCACCACCTCGGCGCCGAACGCCGCGTAGGCCTGGGGGAAGAAGAACACCTCGATGCCACCGGACAGGTCTTCGATCTGCGCCGACGCGAACGGGGCGCCGTTCTTGTTGACGCGGCGGTTGACCGCCTGGAGGATTCCGCCGACGGTCACCTGCGTCCCGTCCTTGATGTCGCCTTCGAGGATCGCCGGGATCGCCGTGTCGGTCTGCGCCGCGATGACGTGCTCGACACCGTCGAGCGGATGCGCCGACACGTACAGGCCGAGCATCTCGCGCTCCAGCGCGAGTTTGTGCTTGCCGTCCCATTCGTCGTCGGGGACCTTGACCGCGAACACGTCGTCCAGCGGGCCGCCGTCGCCCGCGCCGTCGTCGTCACCCATCGAACCGAACAGGTCGAACTGCCCCACCGCCTCGGCCTTCTTGGTGGACAGCACCGCCTCGATGGCGTCGCCGTGCACCAGGAACAGGCCCTTGCGCGGGTGGCCCATCGAGTCGAAGGCACCGGCCTTGATCAACGACTCCGTGACCTTCTTGGAGCAGGCGCCCACCTCGATCTTGCCGAGGTAGTCGGAGAAGGAGGAGTAATCGCCCTTCTCTGTGCGGCTCTTGACGATGGACGCGACCACGTTGGTACCGACGTTGCGGACCGAACCGAGGCCGAACCGGATGTCCGTCCCCACGGACGAGAAGTTGTGGAACGACTCGTTGACGTCCGGTGGCAGCACCGTGATGCCGAGCCTTCGGCAGTCCGACAGATATATCGCCGCCTTGTCCTTATCGTCGCCGACGGAGGTGAGCAGCGCGGCCATGTACTCGGCCGGGTAGTTCGCCTTGAGGTAGGCCGTCCAGTACGAGACCAGGCCGTACGCGGCGGCGTGCGACTTGTTGAACGCGTAGCCGGCGAACGGGAGGATGGTCTCCCACAGCGCGGTGATCGCGGCCTTCTCGAAGCCGTTGGCGAGCATGCCCGCCTCGAAGCCTTCGAACTCCTTGGCCAGCACCTCGGCCTTCTTCTTTCCCATGGCGCGGCGCAGGATGTCGGCGCGGCCCAGGCTGTACCCGGCCACCTTCTGCGCGATGTGCATGATCTGTTCCTGGTACACGATCAACCCGAACGTGTCGGCCAGGATCTCCTTGAGCGGCTCCTCGAGCTGCGGATGGATCGGCTTGACCTGCTGCCGCCCGTTCTTCCGGTCGGCGTAGTCGTTGTGCGCGTTCATCCCCATCGGGCCCGGTCGGTACAGGGCACCGACCGCGACGATGTCCTCGAACGCATTGGGTTGCATGCGTCGCAGCAGGTCTCGCATCGGGCCGCCGTCGAGCTGGAACACACCCAGCGTGTTTCCCTTCGACAGCAGGTCGTACGTGACCGCGTCGTCGAGCGGCACGGTGTCCATGTCGAGGTCGATGCCCCGGTTCTGCTTGATGTTCTCGAGCGCGTCGCCGATCACCGTGAGGTTGCGCAGGCCCAGGAAGTCCATCTTGAGCAGGCCGATCGCCTCGCACGAGGGGTAGTCCCAGCCGGTGATGATGGCGCCGTCCTGCGCGCGCTTCCACACCGGGATCGCGTCGGTGAGTGGATCGCACGACATGATCACCGCGCACGCATGCACGCCGGCGTTACGGATCAGCCCTTCGAGGCCGAGGGCCATGTCGTAGATGCGTTTGACGTCGGGATCGGTCTCGATCAGTTGCCGGACCTCGGCGGCCTCTTTGTACCGCTCGTTGTTCGGGTCGGTGATGCCCTTGACCGAGATGTCCTTGGCCATCACCGCGGGCGGCAGCGCCTTGGTGATCCGGTCGGCGATCGAGTATCCCGGCTGGCCGAACAGGACCCGGGCACTGTCCTTGAGGGCCGCCTTGGTCTTGATGGTGCCGAAGGTGATGACCTGCGCCACCTTGTCGACGCCCCACTTCTCGGATGCGTAGCGCACCATCTCGCCGCGCCTGCGATCGTCGAAGTCGATGTCGATATCGGGCATCGACACGCGCTCGGGGTTGAGGAATCGCTCGAACAGCAGCCCGTGTGGGATGGGGTCGATGTTGGTGATGCCCAGGGCGTAGGCGACCAACGATCCGGCGGCGGAGCCGCGACCCGGCCCCACCCGGATACCCACCTCGTGCGCGTGAGCGATGAGGTCGCCGACCACCAGGAAGTAGGCCGGGAAGCCCATCTGGTTGATCACGGACAGCTCGTATTTCGCTCGCTCCGTGTATTCGGCAGGCGGGCCGTCCGGGAACCGGCGGTGCAGGCCCGCCTCCACCTCGGCCTCGAGGAACGACTCCTGCGTGTGCTCGGCGGGCACCGGGAAGATCGGCATCCGGTCGCGGTGCTTCCACACGTCGTCGTAAGGCTGCACACGCTCGCCGATCTCGACGGTGCTGTCGCACGCCCCCGGCACCTGGTGGTCCCACAGCGCCCGCATCTCGTCCGCCGACTTGAGGTAGTAGCCGTCGCCGTCGAACTTGAACCGGGTGGGATCGGACATGGTCTTGCCGGTCTGGATGCACAGCAAGGCGCCGTGTGCGTCGGCGTGGTCCTTCGTGACGTAGTGGCAGTCGTTGGTGGCCAGCGGCTTGATCCCGAGCTTGCGGCCGATCTCGAGCAATCCCTCGCGGACGCGGCGCTCGATGTCGATGCCGTGGTCCATCAATTCGAGGTAGAAGTTGTCCCTGCCGAAGATCTCCTGCCACTTGGCGGCCGCCTCCAGGGCCTCCCGCTCGTGGCCGAGCCGTAGCCGGGTCTGGACCTCGCCCGACGGGCATCCCGTGGTGGCGATGATGCCCTCGTGGTACTCGGCGATGAGCTCGGCATCCATCCGGGACCACTTGCCGAGCTGCCCCTCGATCGATGCCAACGAGCTGAGCTTGAACAGGTTACGCAGGCCGGTGGCGTTCTCGGCCACCATCGTCATGTGGGTGTAGGCACCCGAACCGGAGACGTCGTCGCCCTTCTGGCTGGGCTCACCCCACTGCACCCGCTTGGTGTTGAAGCGCGACTCGGGCGCGATGTAGGCCTCGATGCCGATGATCGGCGTGATGTCGTACTTGCGCGCGGTGTTGTAGAAGTCGGAGGCTCCGAACATGTTGCCGTGGTCGGACATCCCGACGGCGGTCATCCCCAGCCGCTTGGCCTCCGCGAACAGCGGATCCACCTTCGCCGCACCGTCGAGCATGGAGTACTCGGTGTGATTGTGCAGATGCACGAAGGAGCCGGCCACGTGGTTACCTCACCAGTTTCAATCGAATCGTCAGGTGACCGAGTCTAGGCGGTGCCGCCGACAGGTTCATGGAGGCTCGCGCCCAGCCGCCCGCATCGGTAGTCGTCCGGGAAACGGCCGGACCCGGGCAGAATGGGCGCATGCCCGGACCGGACCTCGATGAGCTGCGGCGGCTGCGACGCGCGCGCGACCGCATGGACCGCGAGTTCGCGGAGCCGCTCGACGTGCCCGCGCTCGCCCGAACCGCGCTGATGTCCACCGCCCATTTCAGCCGCCGATTTCGCGACACGTACGGCGAGACGCCCTACTCATACCTGATGACCAGGCGCATCGAACGAGCGGCTGCGCTGCTGCGCCGCGGCGACGTGGGCGTCACCGACGCGTGTTTCGCCGTCGGATGTACCAGTCTCGGTTCGTTCTCCACCCGGTTCGCTCAGGTAATGGGCGAGAGCCCGAGCGCCTACCGCGCCCGCGATCACAGCGCGCTTGAAGTGGTACCGGTGTGCCAGGTGATGAGCCTGACGCGGAAACGGAAGACATAGCTCTCCCTGAACCGACATAGCTCTCCACGGAACCACAGCCATCACCACCTGCGCCGACCCGCGGCCACACCAAGTGACCGCGGGTCGCGCAGGTGGCGACGTCGACCCTCAGTGACCGCCGGCGTGGTCCGGGCGGACGATGAGGACGGCTTCACCGGCTTTGAACATGCCCCCTGCGCCGAGGATCTTGGCTTCGTCTTCGCGGACCATGACGGCAGGTGCCGCACCCAACAGGAGCGGCACCTCGGGTTTGCCGGGGCGGAAT
>CAJCHX010000012.1 GCA_903970215.1 Acidobacteriaceae bacterium | reverse complement strand
TCGGGCAACAACTCGGCGAGTGGTCCGAAGCCGACGAATACGGTGGGTGTGCCGAACCGGGCCGCCTCGAACGGCACAAGCCCGAAACCCTCCGCCGATGTCGGATACAGCACTGCTTGAGCGTGACGGAGCAGCCAGTTGCGCTCGTTAGAGGTCACATCGGCGAGGGTTACCGGCCACTCCCCTTTGGACGCGTTCAGTGCCTCGTCGTTGCGGCTCGAGCCGAACGGAACGATGACACCGGCCAGCACTAGTGCAATCTGGTGTCCTCGCTCGCGGAGAACCTTCCACGCGGCAATCGCGAGGTCGCGGTTCTTGTGGGCGTACGCAGCCCCGATGACGACGAGGAAGTTTGACGCCCCGAGTCCGCTTTCGAGCACTTCGATCGGGGCCTGCTCGGGGTCGAGGTCGCCAAGCGGGTGGTTGGTGCCGATTTCGGCGACGTAGAGTCGGTCGGCCGTGACCGGCAGGCGGGCCTGCCGAATGTTGATAGCGGCGTCGTGGGAAAACGCGACGATCCCGTCGGACATCCCGGCCCCCTGCCGAATGGCCTCCCGATACGCCAACCAGGATGCATCGGAATCGTGGTACTCCCCGTTGTCATAGGCGATCAGGTCCTGGACGGTGATGACCACGCGGCGTGACATCTCCCGCCATCGAGGCCAAGGGTAGATAGTGTCCGGCTGGAACGGCCGGTGGATCACGTCGACCTCACCGGCGTCCGGAAAGGTCCATCCGGCAGATTGGCAGAGCCGGACCTTGCCGTGCTCGAGGATGGTCCGTGCGTACGCAGGAACTGTCTGCCCGCTCAGTGCCACCACCACCTCGCGGACGCCTTGGTGCTCGCACAGGGCACCGATGAGCGAGAGAGTATGGACCTGCGTCCCCATCTCGTATGGTCCGAGGCAGGTTCCGTCGATGAGCACGCGTAGGCCGAGGGCGATCGCGGCACTGACGGAAAGCGCGCTCGCCAGCGGTGCCGTGTGCGAGTTGCGGTCGTTGTCGTAGAGCGCCGGGAAGTACTGGTAGCGGTAGTTCAGCCAGGAACGGCTCTCAGCATCGACCAAGGCGTCCGATCGGGCTCGCCTGAGTGGGCGGACGATGAACGTACTGACGTCCAGCACGCTCCGAAATCCCCGTCGCACTCCCCGAAGCGCGAAGTCGAGAATCGCCACCTCGACCGAGGGAGACTGATCGTCGAGCCCGCCTATCGCTCTGGCCGCACGAGCAGACAGGAGCACGCCACCGCCGGCCGGCACGGCAATGGGCACCAACTCCTGCAGTAGGGAGCTGGAACGTAACCGCTCCGTGATCGTTGCCTCGTTGTGACCGTTGGGTGCCATCCCGGTCGGACCGTTCCGGACAGGGAAGGAGAGGTAGTTCGCGTCGTTGGACAGGAACGACACGGTCGACACCCGAAGATCTTCGTCCATGAATCCGAGGGCACGGTCGAACGCCCGCGGGGGCACGACGAGCGGTGAGTGGACGACGAACAGAGCGTCACCGTCAGCCTCGATCGCCGCGCCGAAGGCTGGGCTGAGGGCCTGGCTGGACACCGAGACGTTGAGGTGGGCGAAGGCACGGCGTGCGGCTTCGGCGTAGCTGCCGGCCAGAACGGTCACGTCGACGTCAGCGGTAAGGAGGGAGACGACCGTTGCCGACCACCGGCTTGGGTCGTCGTCCAGGCAGACAAGTGCACGTACCCGCCTTCGGCTTGCGACTGCGCCGGAATCGGCCACCAACCCACCCATGTCTGTAGGAGCATGTCTCTAGGAAGCGCCATCCGAGCTGCACGCCGATCACGGGATGGGCCTCGGCAATGCTAGTGGACACGAAGGGCACAAACCCGCACCGACCTCCCATCTGGAGTAGCCTCTCGTCCGTGACGGGGGCGCCTGGGTCGGATCCGCTTCACCGTGTTGCCCTGTTCGATCTCGACGCTCCGCCCTCCTTCGCGACGCAGTTACTCCCTACCATCGTCGAGGCGGAATTGGCCTCGCGCCTTCCCGGTGTTGAGTTCGACCGCTTCTCGATTGGGCTCCACGCCGCGCGAACGTCCCACGCTGTCGACGCCGTCGAACCCTTGGGGGAGTGGTCACCAGCCCGTTGCGCCGGGATTGCCGCGCTGCATGACGCCGTCGTCATCGGCAATGGTCATGCGGGCGGCCGGGTGGGAGCTGGCGCCGAACATCCGGTTGACAGCGCCAGTCAGCCCTGGTTGGTCGAGGGGCTCGGTGCCGCCCTGGAAGCCAGCTGCCCGACCGCCTGGAACGCGATCACGATCCCCAACGACATCGCGACGGAGGCGATGCCCCAACTTCGGGAGGCCCTCACCCGTCGCGAGTACGTCAGTGTCGCCGACGAGCACTCGCGAAAGCGGGCCGAATCGACGGGCGTGCAGCGAGACATCGTCGTCGTCCCGGACCTGGCG
>CAJCHX010000011.1 GCA_903970215.1 Acidobacteriaceae bacterium | reverse complement strand
ACCGACCTGCTGCACCGGATCAAAGCGCGGATCGCCGAGCCGCAACTCGCTGCCCGCCTCAAGCGGATGGACCGGCTGTTCGACGTGGTCGCGGCACTCGTTGTGGTGGCGTACTTCACCGTCCAGGGGCTGCGCCTCTTCGAGCGCCCGTGGATGCCGCTGCCGGTCTTCGTCGTGGCGATGGTGATGCTCCGCAGCTCACTGGCCGGTTTCGGCCACTACGCGATCCATCGCGCCCAGAAGGGCGCCAACAAGATCTTCGTGAACGCTTTCGACATGAACTATGTGGCGCTGTCATTCGTCACCGCCGACGGGCACGCGTTGCTGCATCATCCCCACACACAAAGTGAGGTTGATATCAAGAAGAACGTCTTCACTTTCATGATGGACTTGCCTCGAGGTTTCCGCGTCCCAGTGCACACGCTGCACAAGTTCGGCCACACGGTCACCGGCATGACCATCCGGATGTTCGAGATCTGCAAGCTGACCCGCAAAGTCGGTATGGCCGACATGTACGGCTCCTGGCGGGGCGGCCTCCCCCACTTCATCGGCGCGTTCGGCACCCGTCTTCTGCTGCTCGCGGAGCTGGTCCTGTTCATCGTGATGGGCGACTTCTGGGCGTGGGTGTTGCAGTTCGCGGCGACGCTGTGGGTGAGCACGTTTCTGGTGGTCGCGAGCCACGACTTCGAGGTCGACACCGAAGACCTCGAGACCGGGGACGCAGACGACTGGGCGGTCAACCAGCTCGAGCAGGCGTACGACCTCAAGGTGGTCGGAAACCGGTACGTCGACTGCTTCCTGTCGGCCGGGCTGAGTTCCCACCGCGTGCACCACGTCCTTCCGTTCCAGCGCTCGGGGTTCACCAACATCGCCACCGAGCCGGCCATGCGTGAGGTGGCCGCGGAGTTCGGGGTCGAGTGGCTGCCCGCGAAGAGCTTCTTCACGGACCGGCTCCCCAAGCAGGTCAAGACCTACATATTGGCCCCCTCGCGCGCGGCACAGGAACAGCACCTCGGATTCTTTCGCGAGCATTTCTCCCCGTCGGCGCTCAAGACGTGCGCCGACTACACGATCAAGGGCTTCACGGGGATCGGCACCGTCTAGCCGTCCCACCTGAATTCCATCCCGACCCGACACTTCTTCAAAGCAAGGAGGTGCGCCATGTCTATCACCTGTGATCCGGAGGGTGCCCCCGGCACCGTCCCCGCCCCTCGTCACACCCCGGCGCAACTGCCGCCCGCCCCACCGACCACCGTCGCCGTCGTCGAAGGCATCGCGACGGGTGCGCCCCACCGCGTGCTGGATCAGGCCGACGGCGCGCAACGTGTCGCAGCGTTGTTCGCCGACCCCACACAACGAGTCCGCATCCCGCGTGTGTACGAGAAGACGCGCGTGCGCACGCGCCACCTCGCCGTCGACCCCCTCGATCCGGCGTTCCTCGAGTACAGTCGCCGGCCGGCCACGGTGCGTGAACGCATGGCCCTCTACCTCGAGCACGCCGTGCCACTCGCCGTCGACGTGGCAGGACGGGCGCTCGCCGCGGCAGACGTCGCCCCCGAGGCGATCGGCCTGCTGGTGTTCGTGACCAGTACCGGTTTCATCGCGCCGGGCGTCGACATCGCGCTGGTGCGGGAACTGGGTCTGCCGCGGTCCATCGGGCGGGTCGTGGTGACATTCATGGGTTGTGCGGCGGCGATGAACGGAATCCGCACCGCGGCCGACCACGTCCGCGCCCACCCCGACCGGAAGGCGCTGGTGGTGTGCCTGGAGCTGAGCTCGGTGAACGCGGTGTTCGGGGACGACGTCAACGAGGTGATCACGCACAGCCTGTTCGGCGACGGCTGCGGGGCGCTGGTGATCGGCGCCGGCCCCGTGCAGCAGCCCTTGGCTGCGGGCCGGATCGTCCTGCGCGACGGCTTCAGCCGTCTGCTCGACGACGCGGAGGACGGGATCGTTCTGGGCGTGAACGACGACGGGATCACGTGCGAGTTGTCCGAACACCTGCCGGAGTACATCCGCGCCGGTGTCGCCCCGGTGCTCGACGACGTGCTCGCCGAACACGACCTGGGCCTGCCCGATATCGACCTGTGGGCCATCCATCCGGGCGGCCCGAAGATCATCGAGCAGTCCGCGCTGTCGCTGGGTCTCGACCCCGCGATCGCGGACGTCAGCTGGGAGGTGCTCGCCGAATACGGCAACATGCTCAGCGTCTCGTTGGTGTTCGTGCTCGAGCGGATGGCGCGCCGGGTCGTCGAACGCGGCCGTCCGCCGGACCCCACGGGACGCGGCGAGCCGTGGGGTGATGCGACGACCCGGCCGTCGCCCGAGGTGACGACGGGGCTCGCGTTCTCGTTCGCGCCGGGGGTGACGTTGGAGGGCATCCTGTTCGACATCGTCGGCCGAGCCGACACGTTCGACACCGTCGGCCGAGCCGACACGTACGGGATGGACCGGCCATGCAACTCCTGAGATATCTGTTCGCGGTCTCGTGGTCGGGGATCTGCGCGGCGATCGCCGCGGGCCTCGCGTGCGGCGTGGCCAACGCCTATCTGGTCACGTTGATCAACAACGTCGTGTCGCCGACGCCCCGCCCGGGGGTGCCGACCCATTTCGTGATCACCGCCTTCGTGGTGGTGATCGCGGGCCTGATCTCGCAGATCCTGCTGATCCGTCTCGCGCAGGACGCCGTGTACACGTTCCGCGCCAAGCTCAGCTCCGGCATCGTCTCCGCTCCGCTCGAGCATCTGGAGCGGCTCGGGATGCACCGGCTGATCGCGACGCTCACCGAGGACGTCCGGTCGCTGTCGCAGGCGGCGACGGCCATCCCGATGATGTGCATCGACCTGGCGACCGTCGCCGGCTGCCTCACCTACCTGTTCATCGTGTCGGGGCCGATCTTCGCCATCACCGTCGGGGCGACGGTCCTGACCATCTGCTGTGTCGAGGCGTTCCTCAAGCACGTCCGGCGGCTGTTCCGGCAGGCCCGCGAGAACGAGGACGCGCTGCTCCATTCGTTCCAGGCGGTCACCACCGGCATCAAGGAGCTCAAGCTGCATCGCGGCCGCCGGCAGGACTTCATGGACAAGCATCTGCTGGGCACCGCACGCGCGTTGCGCGACCAGAATGTGGAGGCGGGTTCCCGATTCTCGTACGCGCAGGGCTTCGGACAGGTGTTCCAGCTCGGCACGATGGCGTTCGTGCTGTTCGCGCTCGCGATGATGCTGCATCTGCCGCACGAGGTGATGTTCGGCTACGTCCTGATCACGACGTTCCTGGCGATGCCGATGCAGAACATCATGCATCGTATCCCGGATCTGCTGCGCGGTGACGTGGCGCTCAAGAAGATCCAGGCGCTGAGCCTGTCGATGGAGGCGGCGCACGACGAGGCGGCCTTGCCGTACGCCGATCGGCCTGCGGTCGAGTCGGCGCGGATCGAGTTGTCGGGGGTGGGGTACACCTACCTGTCCGACGGTGCGCCCGGTCCGATGGGCGACGACGGTCCCCCGCCGTTCGGGCCGGGACCGGTGGGACCGGAACCGTTCGAGCAGGGGCCGAACGACCTGCATCCGGATGTCAACGGTCTCGATTTCGAGGCCGGCCGGCCGATGCCCCGCCGCCGCGGGCCGGCCGGGAGGGGCCCTCACCCCGCAGGGCGCGGACCCCTCCCCGACGGGCAGCCTCACCCCAACGGGCAACCCCACCCCGGCGGTCGGCCCTACCCCAACGGGCAACCTCACCCCAACGGACAACTCCACCCCAACGGACAGCCCCACCCCAACGGACAGCCCCGGCCCGGCAGGCGGCCGCGTCCCGGAATCGGAATGCTGCCACCGTCGGGGGCAGGCCCCCACACCGCCGGGCATCCGCCGGCGCACCTGCTGCCACCAGGCGCCGATCAGCCCAGCGGGTTCCATCTGGGCCCCCTGGACCTGACTTTCGAGCCTGGGCAGATCACCTTCGTCGTAGGCGGCAACGGCAGCGGCAAGTCGACGCTGGCGAAGCTGCTGACCGGACTGTATGTCCCGCGGAGCGGCACGATAACGCTCAATGGTGAGCGGATCGGGCATGAGAACATCGAGTGGTTCCGCCAGAACACGGCCGCGGTGTTCACCGACTTCCACCTGTTCGAGGACTACCTGGGTTTCGACCGACCGGGTATCGACGACGAGGTCCGGGCCCTGTTGCGCGATCTGCAACTGTCGGACAAGGTGACGGTCTCGGGTGGCCGGCTGTCGACCATCGCGCTGTCGCAGGGGCAACGCAAGCGCCTGGCCCTGCTGACGGCACTGCTGGAGGACCGCCCCGTGTATCTGTTCGACGAATGGGCCGCCGACCAGGACCCACAGTTCCGCGAGCTGTTCTACAACCGGATCCTGGCCGACCTGCGGGCGCGCGGAAAGACCGTCGTCGTGATCACCCACGACGACCGCTATTTCGACCGCGCCGACCGGCTGATCAAGCTCGAGCTCGGCCGGGTGGTTCAAGCCGCGGTCGTCGACTGACCGACAGCCGCTAGATGATTGATTCCCGGTGATGTGACTGGTGTGTCGCGTGGGATTTGAGACGGAGGGTGCCCAGAATCAGTGCTGCTAACCCAACCTGGCACTGGAGGCCGAAGTGGACACCGACCTGGACACCCTCGCCACAGCACT
>CAJCHX010000010.1 GCA_903970215.1 Acidobacteriaceae bacterium | reverse complement strand
TTTCGTGCCAGATTGGTCAGCTCGGCCACGCGCGGCGTTGTCTCTCCAGACGCATACAGTGCCAGCACCTCTCGCTGCTTGGGGCTCAGTCCGACGGCGTTGAAGTCGGGGTCGCCGTCGATCGCCGCTGCCCACTCCGTCGTCACGACGGGGCGTCCGGCCGCAGCGGCTCTGACCGCCTCGGTGAGTTCATCGTCGCTCATGCTTTTGGGGACGATTCCCCACACGCCGGCACGTGCGGCCTGCCGGGCAAGGTATGGATCGGTATCGCAACTGCCGGTGTAGACCAATACTCGACTGCCCGCCTTGTGCAGTCGTGCCACGTTCGATTCGGGCGAACTACCATCTGCCAGTAGAAGGTCCAGCACCACCACGTCGGGTGTTCCCCCGGCGAGTAGGGCCTCCACCGACGGTGCGTGACCGACGAATTCGAGGTCGGGTTGCGGCGCCAATATCGCACTGAACCCAAGGATGATCAGTGCGTGATCCTCGACGATCCCAATGCGCGCGGGATGCGCCAGGTACGGCTCCATAGCGAAGAGGATAGGGCGTAGATGGATCGCGCGGGCATCGAGAATGTGGGCCTCCCAGGTCATTTGATGCGCTCATCTCATGATGGGGGGTGATTACCCCACGGTGGCCTACCACTGGCGAACGCATCAAAAAACGATTATCGTTCGTGCACAGCGAGCTGACAGCTGACGTGGGGGAACGATGTCTGTAGAGGATTTGAATGATCCGAGGGTGGCCGCGATGCCGGGCCGGTGCGGTCGCTCATCCCGCTCTTCGGCCCACCTTCACAGTGTGAGCGACAGCGCCGCTTCTGTTCCGTCGCTAACGGATCGAGAGTTCGAAGTCACCGTCGCGTGGCTGCGGTCCGACAGCAAGGAAGACGCGGGGCGCGAACTGTTCATCGCGCCGACAACTGTGGCGGTCCATATCAGTCGCGTGCGCGGCAAATACCGCGAGTGCGGGCGTCCCGCGTCGACTAAGGTGGCGCTCGCCGTCCGGCTGCTCCAGGACGGGTTGATTGCTATCGAAGACCTGTTGTGACTCTCGAAGGTCGGAAGTGGGTGGCCGCGTGGAAAGTAGTTGCTCGCGATCATTCGAGGAATTCGACGAACTTCACACCCCGGACGTTCCCTTCAAGGTTGATCAACCTAATTAACTCTCACTGATTGGCGCAAGCCGCGTAGTGGAGAAATGAATCGAGATTATCATCGCTGCGAATTCCGACCTATACTCCGGCCGGATCTGCTCAACCATCGGTAGGGCGGCGTGGCATTGGAAGGATTCCGTCCTCCAACGCTCGTCGATACATGTCTAGTTTTGTGTTCGCCGGACGTCCGGCTGCGGCGTATTTGCGACGAATACGGTCGATATAGTTCTCGACCGTATTCGGCGATAGCTGAGTCAACTCGGCAACGCGTGACGGAGTTTCTCCGGAAGCGTAGAGCGCCAGAACCTCCCGCTGCTTCGGACTAAGGCCGACTTTCGTAAAGTCGGGATCGGCGTCGATCGCGGCCGCCCACTCGCTGGTCACCACGGGTTGGCCGGAAGCAGTTGCCCTGATCGCCGCGGTGAGACCATCGTTCGAGAGGCTCTTGGGGACGATTCCCCAGGCCCCGGCCTTGGCTGCTTGGCGGGCGACATACAGATCCGTGTCTAAGCTGCTCGCGTAGACCAGTACGCGACTACCCGCTTCGTGCAGTCGGGACACGTTCGACTCAGGAGAGTCGCCATCTGCCAGGAGCAGACTCAACACTGTGACGTCGATTTCGCCCAGTGCGAGCAACTCATCGACAGAGTTAGCGGACCCGACGAATTCGAGGTCGGGTTTGTCTGCAAGCATTGCCCTGAAGCCAAGGATTATCAGCGGGTGATCCTCTACGATGCCGACGCGGACCGGGCTGTCGCGGCGTTGCTCCATGACGAATATATTAGGACATTGGTCGTCGGTATCGGTGACCGAAATGTAAAAGTCCATGAATTGACTTATACGCTCTCCTCACGGTGGGGGGTGATTACCTCGCCTGGTCGCCCCGGCTGATTGAGCCGACTGTCGAGCCAAACAACAGTGACTGTTTCGGGGAATAATCTCGATCTTTCGCGCCCAGATCGTGGCGGCCTGATCGGTTCCGGATCGTTGTTTCAAAGTGGTCGCTCCAGGATGAGGCGTCGCCCCGCGCCCGGTATCGCCGGGCGGCGTCGTGATTCACGGGCCCGTCGCGTTGCGTGGTTTCGTTCGGTCATCGTTGATGTGTTCGTGCCGGTGCAGACATCTGCCCAAGTCGGAGCAGGGCCGTGATTGGCAGTGCGGCGTTCGTTGCAGCGGCGAGGTCCAGCCGGAGCCGCTGGGCGCGCCGAGTGACCTTCCCACGATGCGGAACAGTCGGTGCCGCGGCTTTTTCGGTCCCCACCAGCGAGCCCGGCTACCAGTGAGGGCGCGCATCTGGGTCCAGACCAGACGATCAGATCTGGGCGAACTGGACGATCCAGCCGCGGCTGCGGCCGTAGCAGCGGGCCGGCGGCAGTGCCGGAGCTCAATTCCTGACGGGCTTCACACGTCGGTTCCTTCGGGCGACAGGTGGTCCCCGCTTGCTGTACACACTCCAGCCGGTAGTACTGGAGCGCCACGGCCTGTCAGTGCTGCGTCCACCCAACCCGGAGTCTGACGGACCCGACTGCCCTCAGCTGCAGTAACCAAGCTGCGCCACAATCACTTCGGAGTCATCCGCTGCGCAATATAGATAACTGCTCCACGTCGCGCACAGGCAGGAACCTTCATCCTCGCAGTCGAGGAACCTCTACATCTTCTGCCACGCCGCGTAGTCGCCGAACCCGGTCACGCGCTCGGTAAGGAAGTGCCGCTAAAGTTGTGCACCTCATGTCTTGGGAACAACGACCCGGCAGGTGTTTGCGGGTAATTCGAACAGATGACATCGTCTGCTTCAGGGAGCGCGTCCATGCACACCGTGGTTAAAATATGTTCGAATGCCGATCGGGGGGATGGTAATGACAGCGTGCTTTCGCAGGTCAGGATTCTGTGTCGGTGTGCGCGGAGGGCCTTGTTGGTTCGAGCGAAACTACCGGGTAAACGGTACTCTCTTCGTGGAGGTTCGACACCCAGAGCAAGCGTTCGAGCCGAGGCAGACGAATGAACGGAAAATGCGACGGACTCCGCTGTGCAACGACTCTGTTCGTCGAAGTCTGAGCCACAAGCGGAGCTGTCCTAATTCACTAATGATGCACTCGTTTGTTGACTGGGGTAGCCAATCGCCGCTTGACAATGTGTGTGACTATGACCGCACGCGGTGCCACGCGCCGAATGTAACTGGACAATGATGTTTGGTTCAATTAAGTATGCGAGCTCCGCCGTTGCCGGTGTCCGAGGCCGATCGGGAGGCATTGACGTGGTGGATTCAGTCGATGAAGGCCGGGTTGGTGGACCGTACTCGGATCGTGCTACTTATCAGAGCAGGCGTACGGCACCTGGAACTGACTCGGCGATCGGGTGTTTCGCGGCAGACCGTACTGAACTGGCCGACCCTATTCGAGAAGAGTGGTGTGGCCGCCCGGTGCGGCGACGCAAACTCCGGTCGCGCGCAGACGAGGGTCCTGGGTGCGATCATCACCGCGACGCTGACCCCAGCGCCGTTGAGGCGTGGCGTTATGTACTGGAGTTCCTGAGTGCTCGGCTAGCGCCTGCGGGTCGACCACGGAACGGTGGCGACGGTGTGCCGCGAGGTCGGCGTGGGGGTGCGGCGGGCCGAGACGGTCCAATTCGTGACCTACACGGAGTTGATGGCGAAGGCCACAACGCCTTGGGCGTCTACTTCGCGCTATCGATGAACGGGGTCGGGTCGTGTGGCGACGAGCAGTCCCAGATCCAAACCCCCGACCGGACCGTGCCAATCCCGTCCATAAAGGTCGGGATCCCCGAGCGGCAGACGCACGACTGCATCCGTCAGGGTACGACCACCCTGTTCGTGGTGGTCGACATCACTACCAAGAGTGGTTGCTGGCGCGCGCGAGCCACGGCACCGCCACCATGTGTTCATCCCGTTCCGCAAGCGGGCCGCCCGCGCAGAGCCCGGCTGGCAAAAGCGCCTGGTCATGGAAAACGACACCGCCCACACGAAGGCGGGCGTCCACACCTAGCCTGCCGCCAACCCGACGATCGACGTTCAGTCCACTCCGACCTAGGCCTCCTGGGTGAAAAGGTCCGAGATAAGCTTGGGGAGCATCGAACGCCGAGCCATCCACCGCGTCACCTCCCGGTAGATCCGCGACCTCACCCGGGAGATCCGTAGGTTCATGACCAGATGGGACAATCGCTTCCCAACCAGGTCATCTGGACCAAGATACCCGAGCTGATCATCGAAAAGCCCACCACCTAACTGCAACAAACACGCTCGACCATTGTCGGTGAGCTATGTTCTTATCCTGTAACGGGCCGATTCGCAGACGGGAAGAAAATGATCGTCAAATCGAGGGATGCCTCCCAGATTACATCGTCCTATCTAGTATCGCCGAGCGAATGGACCAGCGCATCCAGTCTGTGACGGTTCGCTGACATCGGCGGTGTTTGATTCGAGTGCCTTCGCTGACAACCACAGTCGCGGCTACATCTAGCGGGGGCGGTGACGTTGGCACGAACAGGCGCACGCGGACATAGCTCGAACTGCTACTGCAGGAATCAAATAATTGACCGAATCGACCGGATTTGTCTGTCACACACTCTCAATAGTAGGAAGAGCCCCGACTAGTGTTCTATCAGGACTTGGCAGCGACGCGAGACGACAGCAAGATCAGAGTCGGAATCGTGGTCCCACATTATCCGCCCCGGATCGGCGGCGTTGAGCGGTACGCCGAGCGGCTGGCGAAGATGTTGAATCAAAGTGAGCGGCACGACGTGTTTGTGATCTGTGCCAATACATCTCGACGGACAGTAATTGAGACCCAGGGAGGTGTTACGGTCATTCGAATGGGGATATCGGGTACGATTTCAAATACGCCGATCAATCTTGCATGGGCGTGGAGACTTCCCCGACTGCTTTCATGTTTGGACCTCGACATAGTTAACGTCCACTCGCCGGTCCCGTTCATGGCTGATGTGGTCGCCTTATTCTCGACGGTACGGCCGGTCGTCCTGACTTATCATTGCCGAAGCCTACTAAAGGGTCGACGTCCGACAGATTATTTTCTGACGCTCTATGAGCGGTTCTTCCTGCCTTTTGTTTTTCGGCGTTGCGAAGGCCTGGTTGCTGTATCCTCGGCTGCGATGTCGAATAGTATGGAGCGTGCAAGGCTGATCGAATGCGGAGTTGATATAGACGAATTCTTTCCAGCGGCAGTCCGTAGGGAGAGTTCGACCATTCTGTATGTGGGTCGAATTGAAAGAAGCTCCCGCTGGAAGGGAATCGATGTGCTTCTTGATTCGGTCGCTCTTATCGCCCGAGAGATACCAGATGTTCGGCTTGAGGTTGTTGGCGACGGGGACTGGATTCCTGAACTCCAAGCCCATGCTTCTAGGATAGGCATAAGCTCAAGAGTTCGCTGGCGGGGAACATTAACAGGGTCGGAGTTGACGGCAGCATACCAGGAGGCGGCTCTACTTGTACTTCCGTCGGTGACGGATTCAGAATTGTTCGGAACAGTACTAATCGAGGCAATGGCGTGTGGAACTCCGGTCGTTGCTTCTGATGTCGGTGGCATTCGGTTCACCATGAGGGATTTTGTCGATGGGCTCCTCGTTCCCCCGGGAGACCGTGAGGCGCTCGCCAACGCATGTGCAACCATCCTCTGTGATCCGACACTAAGAGACCGAATGGGTGCAGCGGGACGGGAAGCTGCCGTCGACCGTTGGGAATGGTCGGAGCTTATGCAGAAAATGTTGGACTATATCGACGAACTAATTCGCACAACGGGACCCTAGCAACTCCTTCCTCATCGAGGTGTGTGACCTAGTGCGGTGACCCGCGGCGGGTACGAGGTGTAGGCAGTCTGCGGGCTGAGACTAGGGTCCTATACACGTTGTCGACCACCAACAAGTCCAAGCCGGCGCCGCCCTCGGATTTCGGAAGGGGACGAACTACATCGCCAGATACCTAGTCGAGACTGACGGTTTCAGACCTCAACTACCCCCTCGATTTGGCACTAGCCCCTAATCGGTCCGCGACTGTATTGTGCCCGACCGATAGGAGATACTACGATACCGACAGAAGGTGGCCGATTATGAGAATTCTCCGAATTGTCAGCTCCGGATACGAGCAAGGCGGAGTCGAAAATGGTCTCGTTTTCACCAATAGGATACTTCGTGGCCGCGGACATGACGTCCGGACCATCTCGTCAAACGCGCGTCCCGATCGTCCACATTACAGCGACTACGAGTTTCGCGAGATACCGACAGGGGGCATTCGCAGGCTGTTAAAGACGACCTTTAATGCGGAGGCCTACCGCCTTGCCAAGCGGGTCGCATTGGAGTTTCAACCAGACATCATTACACTGCATACACTATATCAACCAAGTGTGTCGGTGCTCTGGGCTCTACGAAAATACCGTCTTGTCGTGTGTGTTCATGGGCCGGAGGCCTACACCAACTGGCTGATGCCATGGAACCTGCCGACAGATGACTACCGTGAGAGAACGTACGATCTCAGCGATCTGACCCTGAGGGGTAAGGCGCATCTAGTGTATTTCCGCTATGTGCTGAGACCCCTGTATCTCATACGTCTGCGGCATGTCCCTAACATCATTTCGTACAGTCACTACACGCAGGAGATGCTGCTGCTCGAAGGCCTCCACAGTCACTACATTCCGCAAGGGATCGAGCAATTTCCGCAAAAGCCGGTTCGGAAGCCGGGGGCAGTCGTCGGATTTGCTGGCCGTTTGCAAAAGCACAAGGGAATCGGTTATCTTATCGATGTCATGTCTCGGGTCATTGCAAAACGCCCTGCCGCGACATTTCGTATTGCTGGGGAGGGGCCTTACAGGAGCGAACTCCTACAGCAAGTTGATCAACTCGGACTACGCGACCACGTGGCTTTTATCGGGCATCTCTCGCGTGACGAGATGCAAGAATTCTATCACTCAATCGACGTCTTTGTCATGGCGTCGAGTCCCGCTGAGACTTTCGGCAAAGTCGGTGTCGAAGCGATGAGCTCCGGCACGCCTGTGATTGCACCTCCGATTGGCGGCATTCCTGACTGGCTCCACGACGGGGAGAACGGCTATTTCGCCCCACTTGATGACGAGGCGGAATACGCATCGGTCATCCTCCGTGCGCTCGAAAGCGCTGAGACGTTGGAGCGGCTTGGAGAGAATGCGCGTGCGACAGCCGCCAAGTTCACGATGGAACGCTACGCTAGGCTGCACGAAGACTACTTTTCATGGATTCTGAACGAGGGGAGCTAAATAAACGTCAATCTTTCCTGACGGTCCTGTGCCGGCGTTATCGCGCCCGGATTTACCGGTCCCGCGTGGTACGTCCGAGCGGGACGGTTCAGGCGAGGCGTCACTCTCCCGTTGCAAACGAATACGTTTAAATAACACCGATGTATCTTGACTGTCCGGTATTGTGGGCTAGTCCCGATCCATAATTTCAAATATTATCAACTTGCGGTCGAGAAACAGGGCCCTCGGCGGACCGCAAGCCAGACGGGCCGCAGCCGACCGTAGCAGGGCTTCGCGAGTACGGATCAGGGGTGGGACGATTGAGAGTTATGGTCACGGGTGGCGCCGGCTATATCGGCGCGCACATTGTCAGGGTCCTTCGACATCACGGCCATCGTGTCGCTGTGCTTGACGACCTCACGACCGGCCAGCGCGGGCGCGTACCTGCTGACACGGACTTCTTCCACGGCACGATCCTGGACGCCGGGTATGTGACTTCGTCATTGATCGCGCACCGATCGGATGCCGTCGTACATGTCGCGGGGGTGAAGTCGCTCGATGACTCGATCCGCCGGCCGCTCGACCACTACAGCATCAACGCCGTCGGCACACACAGTGTACTGAAGGCGATGCAGGCGGCCGATGTCCATGACCTCGTGTATTCCTCGACCGCCGCCGTCTATGCGCCGCATCCGTCCGGCGTCGTGGATGAGGAGTCGCCGACCTGTCCGACCACACCGTATGGGCGGTCGAAGCTGATGGCTGAGCAGATGATATCGGACGCCGCCCACGCCCAGGATCTCAATTGGACGTGCCTCCGCTACTTCAACGTCGCCGGAGCGAATGAAGCTCTGCTTGCCGATACTACCTCCCGCAGCCTCATTCCCAGCATTCTGAGTGCACTATACGCGGGGCTGACGCCTGTAGTGTATGGAGACGACTACGCGACCACGGATGGCACCTGTATTCGCGACTATATTCATGTCGGCGATGTCGCCGAAGCGCACTTGGTTGTGCTTGAGAATATGACCAAAAATAGATTGTCGACAACATATAATATCGGGAGCGGAGGTGGCTACACTGTCCTCAATGTGATCGAGGCGATCCGTCGCGTCGTAGGGTATGAGTTCGCGATCGACATCCTCGGGCGCCGTCCTGGTGACCTCGCCTGCGTCGTGGCGGATACAGCGAAGATACGGAGCGAACTGGGCTGGGCACCCCGCCGCGACATGTTGGAAATTGTCGAGAGTCTCCTGTGAAGCCCGGTCGCTTATGACCCTCGCGCTTGCGACCTCCGCGGGATCACGCAAGGCATCAGATACGGGAGCCCCTTCTGCTGGTACGATGGCACAATGAGCCGGTCTAAACGTGCATGCCACCGTTTCAAGATCATCATCTTACTCGCTTCTTCGTTTTTCGTGTGGAACACGGCCATCGTCAGTGCCGTCGGCTTGGAGGACCGCCCGGCGAGCGCGTCCAGAGCGGATAACCTGCGGACAGGTGTGGCGTATGGCGACACCCTTTATTCCATGAACGATCGACTGCTCGATGAGGCCCTGGACAGTGCAGCGGAACTCGGCGTCCAATGGATTCGCGCAGATTTGTCGTGGGCGGACGTCCAACCGAGCCCGACCGTCGCACCTTCGTTTAGACGCTTTGAGCACATAGTGTCCGCAGCCGCTAGTCGTGGTCTTAGCGTCCTGCCGGTATTGGCGTATACGCCCGGCTGGGCGCGTGCCGCTGACTGCGACAACTCGAAATGTGCGCCTAAGGACCCTTCCGTGTTCGCCACCTTCGCCGCCGCCGCAGCCATGGCCCTTGCGCCGCTGGGGGTGCATACGTGGGAAGTGTGGAACGAGGAGAATTCGGCGGATTTCTGGCGACCGGCTCCTGACCCCGCTGCTTATGGACATCTACTCGAAGTAACTGCGAAGTCGATCAAACGGGTCGATTCCGGGGCGCAGTTCATCATGGGGGGGCTCGCTACCCTGCGGACCCAAGGGGGGGATATGTCGGTCTCGGATTACGTGGCCGGTGTTCTTCGCTCCGGCGAGTTCGGGTACGCGGACGCTTTGGCGGTGCACCCGTACACGTATCCCGACCTCCCAAGTCGGCTCCAGGCTTGGCAATCCCCCTCGGACCCAACCGACTCGGGTCTGCGGTATCTGGAAGCCGTTCTCTCAAGAAGCGGCCGTCCACGGATGCCGATCTGGATCACTGAATATGGAGCTCCGACAGGTGGAGTGTGCTGTGCGTACGACGCTTCGCCCACTGATGTACCGGACCACGTCAGCGAGGCGCAGCAGGCGCTCATCGCATCAGACGCTGTCCATACGGCGGCGTCCGAACCGATGATCGGCAGCCTCTTCTGGTATACAGATCGCGATTATGCCGTGCCCGACGGGACGAACGAGAGCTACTACGGGCTGCGGAGGGCCGATGGCTCAAGAAAGCCCGCGTACGACGCGTACGGTGCCGCGATCAAGCGCGCAACGAAGTAGTCGGCGGCCCCTAGGCGACAGTCACGGCTTTCCGTTCGCCAGGAGTCCACGGATGATCTCGATGTGACGACTGGTGCGCTGTTTCCAGTCGTAGCTGACTGTAGCCTTTCGGCGCCCGTTTCTGCCCATTGCGTCCGCTTCGTCGGGGTTTTGGAGCACCCGTCGCAATGCTGTGGCCAACGCTGCGATGTTGCCGGGCGGGACGATCAGGCCGTCAACACCCACGTCGATGACGTGTGGTATCCCACCGATGTCAGATCCGATCACCGGCGTTCCGCAAGCCATCGCCTCGATGAGGACCATGCCGAAGGACTCGGCCGCCGTGCGTGAGGGCAGCACCACGGCCCTCGCTGATCGATACGAATTCACCAGGTCCGTGCCAGTGAGAGGTCCGACAAACTCCACTCGCGACGCGACCCCGGTCTGTGCCGCCAGAGCCCGCAGATCCGGAACGGCATCACCCCAGCCGACCAACCGCAACGTTGCGGCTCGATCCTCGTCCGCGACGGCGGCGAAGGCTTTGATGAGCACGTCGACTCCTTTCCACGCCGATGTCCGGTCCAGTCGACCGACGTACAGCACCACTGAGCCCTGGCCGCGGACCTCTTGCGGCATGAAGACCGACGTGTCGACTCCAGGGGTGATCACCTCGGCGTGGGGACGATCTGCACCGAGCGTCGTCGGCGACGCCACCACGAGGGAGTTCACTCTACGGAATGTTCCAGGCAGTACCAGCCGCTCGTAGGCGCGCAGCACCAAGTCAACGGGCCAGGAGTTCTTCACCATCGGACCGGAGTGATACGTGAGAATCGTCGGTCGTCGGCCAGACGCTCGGACAGCGAGATCCGCTAGAAAAGGAACCGGGGCATGTGCGTGGACAACGTCGACGGACTCGGATATTAGCGCCCTCCGCAGCATGAACACCCAGAGTGGATTGATCGGCGTGTTGGACACCTTGAACCAAGCCGGCAGCCTCACGATGCGGATACCGTCAGCGACCGATATGTCGGAGCGCCAGCCCCTCGGCTTGGTCGTGATCACGACTGCTCGTAGGTCCGTTTCGCTATCGATCGCCGCTGCGAGTCGCTGCGCGTACGCTTCGACACCGCCGATGTGCGGCGGATAGAACGGTGAGATAACGGCGACCGTCCGCACCGCGACATCATGGCTGCCCAACGCCCGCCGAAACACGGTCTCTGTTCGTGCGCCTTGCGTGGCCCAAGTGAGATCCGCTCGCACCTTCTCAGCGCCTCGTCGGCCCATGTCGGCTGCCTCCAGTGGCGAATCGAGCAGAACGTTGATGGCACGCGCGAGCGCAGGAACGTCTCCGGGGGTGACCAGAAGGCCATCGACGCCAGGCGTAACTAGTGACGGTACGCCCCCGACGAATGTCGACACAACCGGTCGGCCGACCGCCATAGCCTCCACCAGGACCGTCGGGAAGCTGTCGTAATGCGTAGGGAGCACCACGACCGCCGCCCGACGGTATGCAGCCACGAGATCTTCGCCGCTCAGTGCACCTCGGAAGATCGTTCTGTCCGCAACGCCGAGCGCATCCGCCAGAGCGACGTATGAGGCGACGGCGTCGCCGGTTCCAACTACCTCGAGGCGCACCGACGGGTGTGCGGCCGCAACGACGGCAAGTGCACTAAGGAGGTCATCCAGTCCCTTGTACCGTGTCGACTTCGACAGCGAGGCGACGAACAAGAGCGAACACGGTGCAGGATCCCCTGCCCCTGAGAACACGGCTGGATCGACTCCCGGCGAGATGGTCGTAACCTTATCGGCGAAGGGGCCGGCGAACGACTCTGCCACGTATGCCGACGAGCAAATGATCTCGTCGGCACGCCGCGCCGTCGCTGGCAGCAGAAGACGCTCGTACAGTGCGCCGGCAGCGTCGTACAACATGCCGCCGTTGCGCATCGGGCCTGCGTGATAAGTGAGTACGAATGGAATGTCAGGGGGGCATGCACGCGCCGCGGCGTCTGCCAATAGCGGCACTGGCGCGTGAGCATTAATGAGGTCGACGGACTCTTGGATGACGACACCCCGGATCAGTGCAGTCCAACCTAATCGTACAGGTGTGTTCGATACCCGAACACGAAAAGCGTACCGATATATTCTGCCGAAGTAAACATCGTCGGTGCGTGATCGATTCCCGTCGCTTTGCATCGTGAGTATCACCACTCGCCAGCCGTGCCGTTCATACAGGACCTTCGCGAGGTTCTCGACGTAGCACTCGACGCCGCCAAGGTACGGAGCGAAATACGGGGTGACAATCAAAACCGTCCTGGGCTGCATTAGGCGACTTCCGTCCTGCCGGTCGAAAGTATCGTGCTCGATGTCGTCACCATGCACAGATACTCCCCAAAATCGCAGTCGACGGCGATGCACCTGGCAGCACTCGGTCGAGGTGCCAAATGTGCGATGCGCGCGTGTATTCCAATTCCGCAGCGCTCACAAAGGATGTTCGCCTCGCCCGCCTCGGTGGGTACGCCCCTGCGGTCTTGGCCGAGATCGTGCGTGGTGGCGCACGTCTCGTGATCATTTTTGCGCAAATACGCGTTGCGACAGATCACCTCTGTGGAGCCGAACGGTTGTCGTGCTCGGGTTCGCTGCCTGCGCTGCGGACATGCACGGCGCGACGGGCTTGGGTGCGTCGCCTGTCGAGGGCGACCACGGCGACCGCGTACACACCCGACGCGAGATTGCCTAGGACCCAGGCCCAGCTAATGTCGGTCAGCCCACGCCCCCCCAGTGTGAACGCCATTCCGATCGTCACCACCGAATACACTACGTTCGACTCAATGAGGCGACGCATGAGGCCGAGTAACTTCAGGAGAGCGCTCGACCAGGTATTCAACGCGACGGCGAACGCCCCGAATGCCAAGATCCGTAGAGTCGCCATGCTGTGCACGGCGTAATCGTGACCGAAGCATGCGAGTACCGTGTCAGCCAGCCCGACGACCAGTCCGACGCCGGGCACCTGCAGTAGGGCGATTAGTACGCCTGAGCGTTTGATAACTGACGTTATACGGGACTCATCGAAGGAGCCCTCGGCGAAGAACGCCTGCCCAACCGCATACGAGACTCCATAGAGCGTGTTGGCGACTTGGAACGCGACGAAGAAGTAGCCGGCCGATGCGCTACCGAGATCGTGCAGGACGATCAACGGGAGGGCCATCACCGGCGCGATGTTGAGCACGCTCGACACATACCCGGCGAGTGAGTAGGTGAATTGGTCTCGTGTCAAGGACGGGGTTTTCGCGACTTTGGCGCGGTAGCCCAGACGCAGGTACATGCAGAGGATGCTCGCCGCGACGCTGACCCCATAACCGCAGCCAACGGCCGCGAACACCCCGTAGCCGCCGAGTGATACGAACATCACTGGCAAGATGATCCTCGTGGCGCCCTGCAGGAAGCCGTCGACGAGGAGGTTGAACTCGGGGCGCCGCGATGCGATGAACACTGAGTCGGTCAGTAGATTGACGCCAGACAACGCGCATGCGACTACGAACCCCGCTGCGAACAGAGGGGTGTCGCGAACGTCCGCAAGCGTGGGTGCATACCAAGGCACCACCAGCAGGTACAAGGCCGCGATAACGAGGCCGAGCGCCCCGCACAAAATAATGCTTTGCGTGATCTTACTGTCGCGGTCCTTGGCTCTGGCGAGGAATCGGATCAATGAGACGTCGAGTCCGAACAGACTCAAGTAGGCAATCAGTGATGTCGCAGAAATAAGGGACGTTCCCAACCCCACTTCTTCCGGGGTGTACAACTGCGCCACGACCAGCCAGAACGCGAACCCGAGGCCGGCCATCGTTGCGAGCGAGGCCATCAAGAAGAAGGAGCTTCGCAGCAGGCGATCGGATACCAGTTGCTGTCGTATGAATCTACGCACGGGACTGTCCCTTACAGTGCGGTACATCCACCGCACGCAGAAGCCTCCGCTCGGCCACGAGGGCCACCGCGGTGACGACAACCGACACCGTGAGCGTCGTCCTCTCTGAGGGCCACGAAGACAGATGTGTGAGCGGCATCGCCATGGTGTAGGGGTGCGTGAGGCGATTTACCGCCAGGTACACCGAAATCGCCGCAGAGTAGCACCAGGTGACTCGCAATGCGGCGACCCGCACTCTAGGGACCCGCGGGCGTCCGCTGTCCCGTGGTCGATCGCGGACGTCGCTGTAAATGGTCGACAGCCTGCGCCCGTGCGCGAGCCACGTCAGGCGGTCGACCGCGAATTCACGTGAGTACTCGCCCATGGCGATCCGGAGGTGCTCGTCTCGGCAGATCGTCTCCAGCGCGTCGTCGATATCGCGGACCGAGCGGTCGACGAGGGCGATCCTGGTGTCGTCGAAGTCGTACACCCCGTATCCCGGATCATCGGCTAGTACCACCGGCAGGCCCGTCGCCATCGCTTCCATGGCGGACATCGGGAAGCCCTCCGATTCGGAGGGTAGGACGAAGACGTCCGCAGCGCGATATACATCCGGCATCTCCGCTGCCGACCGCCGCCCGAGCACGGTCACGGCTGACCGTACCTCGACCCCCGGAGGCACTTCGCCGCCCGCAACCGCCAACCGGTAGGAACGGCACGGCAGAGCCAACGCGAAGTCGATCCCCTTCTTCGGGACGAGTCGTCCGACGAAGAGCGCAACGATCCCGTGCTCAGGTAGCTTCAACCGACGGCGGATGGCCGCACGCTCCGGCCCGGTCGCCGGACGGAACCGGTCGGCGTCGACCCCGTTTGGGACGAACTGCAGTCGTTCCAGGTCGGCACCGAGCGAGACGAGCAGGTCGGCGACCCCCGAGTTGAGGTAGGTGATCTGGCGCGCAGCGTGGACGACAGCCCGGCCGACCGTGCTCTGCACCAGCCGCTCGACAGCCACTACCGTCTTTGAGTTATGGCGGACGAGTCCAACGTGCTGGGTTAGCACAACTGGCCTCTGGACCGCTGCTGCGACCAACGTCGCATACCACGACGTCATGTAGAGCAGGTCATGCACGTGGACAACGTCCGCGTGTTTTATCGCACGGAAGAATGCCGCGCAGTGCCACGGCGCCAAGAGAGGAAAAGGGACGCCGAAGCGTGACTCCACGAGATTGCAGGCGGGGATACGAATCACGCGATAGCCGCCTCCTGTCTGTTCTACCTGTGTCTCGTGCCCGATGGACGTGGTCACTACGTCGACGTCGTGGCCCAGTGCGGAAAGTACTCTTGCCTGCTCGGCCACCACTTGTTCCACTCCCCCCATGTGAGGGGGGAAGTAATGCGACACCAGGACCACTCGAAGTGGCAGACCCGGTCCGTCGCAGGTGGGCGCCGCGGAGGCCGAGGCCAAGTACCGGAGCGAGTTCACAGTGAGCCACCGCGCGACGAAACATGCTGCTCCCGACAGGGCGAAGCAGGCGATACCGAAGGTGTCGCGTCGGATCGGCAGCCACGGCGAGACGGGGACCCTCAGCGCGTTCGGTTCGAGCGCCGCGACGGTGGCCGAGAACATCCAGCCCAGGAACCCGATGATCGCGACGACCCGAAGCAGTCGCTCGATCCGCCGAGTGGGGGACGGAGGGCTTGAATCATCGTCGGGCGATCGGTGGGTGATCATCGATAGATCCTCACCGCACCGTTGTCGAAGATGAGGTTCTTGTTCCGATCGAGGAACTCGACAGGGTACTTGTAGGTGATCAGATCGCCCGAATAGAACACGTCGACCTGGCCCTTCTGTGTCGTCTGATTGCCCAGGAAGATATAGGCGTCTCGTCGCACCATGACAGGATAGATGTCGTCGCTCGCTTTTAATTCGGTGTAGTTCTGAAGGCGCGAGAACGTGTACCGGTCCGTGTCGACCTCGGACTGCACTGAATTCGTGTTTACTGGCTGTACACGGTTTTGAAGCCACATAATGCCGGTCACCTCCTGCGGTAGGATGTAGTAGCTGTCGTAGTACTGACCAGAGTTATTGAGGTTCAGTTGTCCCGGGTACCCGCCGAGTGCGTGAGGGATCACACCGGTGAGAGACAAATAGAGCACGAGCGCTAGGGCGATCGCTGAACGGTTCGCCCATGTGGCGCCGAGCCAGCGGAATACCTGGACGCTACCGTACGCGATGAGGGGTCCGAACCAGAAGATCCCTTGCTCGAACGTCCGGAGCACGCCGTAGTCCTCGGAAATGCCCGGTAACAGGACTTGGAGCCCAATGACGGCGACGCACCCAACGCTCGCCATAAGGAACTCGCGGTCGTAGCGTACCGCCCGAGCCCTCCCGACGATCACCGACAAAAGACCGAGACCGACGAACATCTGGATCAGGTCGGCCGCGCCCGCGCGAGTCGCTCGGTTGATGGTCGACGCACTGATGCCCGACCTGCCGACAATAGCGCCGAGCCGCGTCGGCGGCAGCTGCGCGGGCGGCACCACCGGCATCGTGTATCTGTCGACCTCTGACAGGGGGTAGGTGGCGCCGCGTTCGCGGTCGGTTTGAGTATCGTCCGTCTCCTCGCCGGCATACTTCGCGAGCCGTTGTGACTCGCTCAGCCGACCGAAGGAAAAGATGCTGTAGTCCGTGTCCGACGAACGTTGTCCCACGCCCGTCGCGAACGAAGTCCATGTCGATATGAAGGTGTCGACGACTTGGGCTCCGGTTCCCGTGGCCGGTCCGTACCAGAGGAACGTTCCGAGCGTTAGCGGCACGATGATGAACCATGTCGCGACCGTGTGGTGCCGGTATTGGTGTGGGGGGGCCACTCGCCGGCGCCGGGCGAACTGCGCTATGCGGACTGCGACCGTGAGCGCCGCGCCAAGGGTGAGCACCCCGATAAGGATGTACATCGTCGAATAGTGCGACAACAGCACCGCGGAAGCGAATACCGCGAACCAGATGCGCCTGCTTGTCAGGGATAGTCGCTGATTCGTCATCACCAGCAATGCGACGCCCAAGAAGAAGAATGCCACCTCTTGTCGGACCAAGAACGGCATGTCGGTGAAATAGGTTGGGAAGGCGATGAAGTAAACGGCCGAAAGCGTGGCGATCATTCTCGATGCGAATCGTCGGCCGATGTAGTAGATCAGAGTTGGGCATAGGGCGAAGAGGGCCTGGAAGACGACCTTGAAGACGTATAGGTCGGATATACCAGTCATCCGTTCGACCACCGCGGGAAGGACGGTGATGCTGAGGCATGCGTTGTACTCCGACCTATACGCCACCGTGTTCCAATGGCCGCTGTTTGTGACCAACTGGAACACCCGGAACTCACGTTGGATGTCGTGTCCCGTGATATACCAACCACGCAGAGATGTCATCAACAGCATAGATAACGATAGGAAGTAGAGCGTCGCCGTCAGGACATTCTCCCGTATACGATCGCGCCAGGCGATCAATCCGAGGAGGACAGCCGCGGCGACTGTGAGCATCCCGGCTGTGACGTTGCCGCTGGCACCGTTGTTGAGGCGGATCGCACCGGCGATCGCGAGGACCACGCACAGCGCTGCCGTGCCAACAAGTAGCTGCTCACGGTTCGACAGCGGATACCGGCGTCTGGTCGGTCGCGTCGGTCCTGGACACCACCGCACGTGGTCCCGACGCCACAGCGTGAGTCCGATAATGGCGACTATGACGACGAAGGCGACTGGAGCCGTGTCGAGTGGCCGCTTAATACCGATAGGAGGCCCGATCATGTTCCAGACGACGCCGACGACGATGATCGCTGCTAGATCAAGCGCGAACGCGAATAGGAGTGCCTCGTGCGGCCGTGTGCGTCCAAGCCACCGCACCTTTGCCAACAGAAGCCGCATCGGCGCCGCCACGAGCAGGTAGAGGCCCGCGACAATGTGGATCGGCAGGGGTGTCCCCGAATTGACGACAGCGACGACGCATGCCAGCGCGCCGAACCCCTCGACCATCGGGTGCACCCTTCGAGGTCGCGCGCCGCGCCTGCCGACCGCATCACTTTCCGCCGTGTCGCCGAACGTGTTTCTGGTGGTCATTCCTGCCCCGCCACTTCGTCGTACAGACGACTCATCGCCTCGATACTGTGTTTCCACCGATACGACTCGGCCCGCTCCAGGCTTCTCGCCGACAACGACTCAATCAGCCCCGGCGTGGAGACGACGTGCTCGATCGCCGCGGCCAGCGCCGGTGCCGATGCGTCCGCCAACATGCCGACGCCGGCTGCCACATCGCGGGTCCCGTCAACGTCGGTCGCGACGATCGCCAGGCCTTGCGCCATTGCCTCCAGAAGAACGAGCGGCATTCCTTCCTTATCGGATGGCAATACGAACACGTCTGCCCACCGGTACCAGGCTCGGAGGTCGGCGCCGCGCGCAGGCCCGACGAGGCGGACATTCGTCAGTTCGAGGTCTGCTATGCGGTTCGCGATCTGGTTCCGCTGCTCTCCGTCGCCGACGATGACAAGATCAGTCGGGTGCACAATGTGGCTCATCGCGTCGATGAGACGTGCAACATTCTTCTGTGGATCGATCCGTCCGACGAATAGTAACCGGGGTGTCCGGCCGCCGACCGGATCACTCGCGAGGTCTCCCGCCCTGGCGAAGTAGAGGTCGTCGACTCCATTCGGTATGACGACTATGCGTTCGCGGGGGACGCGGTAACGCCGGCTGATGAACTCCCGTTGGCTCTCCGTCAGCGCGACGACCGCCGAGGCCCGCCGCAGGCAGGGCCCCAGTACGTATCGCTTGTATAAGCCGAGCACGCCTCCTAGTCGTCCTGACGGTTCGACGTCGAGATGAAAATGGGCGATGTACCGGCGTCGACGAACAGCTGAGGTGAGGCCGACCGCTTCGGGTACGAAGGCATTCTCCACGTGAACGTGGAGAATGATGTCCGGATCGATAGCCAGCAGTCGCAGGACCATCTCCACCGAGAGAGCGGTATGGGCTAACACGACACCGCTGCATCGCCGGATCCGCACCCCGTTGCGGAACTCTAAGCGCGGCGTGCCGTTGGTCCCGTTCCGCGTCGTCAGGACTTCGACCTGGTACTGCGAAGCCAGCATGCGCGTCATCGACTCCGTGACGTTTTCCACCCCGCCGAGGTGGGGTGGAAAGAACGGGCTTACATGCGTGACGCCGTGACGACGGACTGGTGCGGTCATGGCTCGCTGCCGATCGGAAGGTCGCGGTTCTCGATGTACCGCACTCCCGGGATCCGGGCGATGTGGCGACACACGCGGTCTAGCCGCGCCCAGTCGCGGCGTGCGTCGATCTCCCAGCTGTGCCCCCAGAGATGGAAAATGCCCCCAGTGGTCATCAGTTGATCGAACGTCGCGATCGCCATGTCGTCCCAGTTCCGGTAGTACCGGCTGGCGGTCGCGAGGTGGCCGCGCGCTAGGCGCGTAGCTGCTGGTCCATCGACGAGATGTCGGTAGGCATTCACGGTCGTATGCGTCTCGAATGGCGCACTCGGGGCGGTGACCCCACGACGAACCGTGCGGGCAAGGGTGAAGCCTGCATCGCGGACCATCCAACGGTGCCGTGCACGGTATCGCCCTCCCGGGTAGCAGAAGCTCGTGAGCCGCTGGCCGACGATATCTTCGAGCGCATCCTTCCCGTTGACGATCTCCGCGTGCGCGGTGGCGTCGGGGAGTGTCGGCAGACGAACGTGGGTCAGGGTGTGCCCCCCGATCTCGAAGCGCTCACTGAGCGACCGAATCTCCTTCGGCCGCATGCGATCACTGGCGGCGATCTCGATGTTCCGAGGGGCGATATAGAACGTCCCCTTCAGCCCGTTGTCCTCAAGCCGAGCAGCCAACACATCGTCAAGGACATGTCCGTCGTCCCAGCTCGTGGTAACGAATACCACAGCTGCGGCGCCGTCCGCGGGTCGCGCAGATCGGTCGTGGTAGTTGGACATCACGCGTCAACCCACCTTCATCGACGATCGCATGAAACGGATGTGTTCGACAGCGCCGGCCCCGGCCACCTCGACCTCGACCTCGACGGCACTCCACTTCTTCGACCGTGGTACGGACATCACACTCGTGATCGCCGCGGTGCCCTGTGCGTCGATGTCGCCCGACCCGACCTCACTCGCCACAACATCTCCGCTGTCGGCATCGACGAGGCGCGACAGATATTGATATTGCGCTACTCCGGAACTGCGGTTGGTGAGGCCGAAGGGAACCGTCACCAGAACACGATGGCGCTGCGTCGACTCCACACTCGGCGTATCCGGCAAGAAGTACAGCTCGGTGTACGCGGAACGGCTCCGAGTAAACGACAACCGGAGTTGATCCCGCACTGGAGACGCAAACCCTGCTGCTATTGCGAGCGTTGTGATCAATACCGCCAGGACGATCAGTGCCGCCCGGTAGGGCCGCAGCGACCTCCAGAGCAAGGCGATTCGTCTGCGCACGTCGATCCGACCTCCCAGTCTCGAGCTCCGCCAGCTCAGTCATGCGTCGACCGCATGACCAGTTCCGCTCTAACGGAATGCACGTCGTCTCGCGATTGCCGCGACACTAACTGACCTTCCCGCGCTCGGCAACCGTTCCAAGCTTTCCATCATTCCGACCAGCACCCCGATGGACGACCACCCGACCGCGGTACCAATGTCCGATAATCTGTGAAACATTTGTGACACCGTCGCGCCCGGCATTCAGCTTGACGACGCCACCGCGACGATAGTAATCGATATCCACCTCACCGCATCGAAACCCCTTGAGATGAGCTTCATGTTTGATTTCCTGCGAGAACGCCATTCCGCTCGAGCGAATATCGAACGACGCGAGGATAGCACGGCGGAATATCCACATTCCGGACTGTGAGTCACGGAATGGTGACCCTATCAGCAGCGAGCTCATCGTCGTGAGGACGCGATTGGCGACACGATGCGTGAATCTCATTGTGATCCGATTGTCCGGGTGAAGGCGATTGGTGGACAGGAAATCTAATTCGTTGCGCTCCAGATGCGCGACGAGCAGATGGAGGATCCCGAACGGGTACGTCCGGTCGGCGTCGCCCGTCGCGATGACCTCTCCAGTGGCCGCGGCGAACCCGGCGCGATAGGCGGAACCGTAGCCGCGTCGTGTCTCGACGACGACGAGGGCGCCCGCCGCACCGGCGATGTCGCCCGTGCCGTCCGCCGACCCGTTGTCGACGACTATCACCTCGGCTGCCCATCCCGCGTCGGCGAGCTCGTCGTGCGGGATCGTTCCCAGGACGGCGACCATGTTCTCCGCCTCGTTAAGTGCCGGTATGACGACAGAGATAACCCGCATCTCGACCCCCCTCGCTTCCATTTCCTTCAGAAAGTGTTGTGCCGCACACCGCAGATTCCACGGCGCAGCCAGACAGATTTCGTCGTCGCCGTGAATAAGGCAGACGTCAAGCCCGAACTGCGGAGTGATCGCTATCCGAATCGACAGGTGAGATTGCACTCATCGTCGAATTTTCGGGCGGACCGCAACCAAGGCGTGATTCATCCACGCACTTCCAAGCGTCGTCGCGGCCATTCGATTCGCTCGTCGGAGAGTGGCTGCTACGCCAGGAGGATCGCCGCGACGAACGTACGGCGCGTGCGGCCGACTAGCAATGTCTTTATTCGTACGAGCTACTGGCGGACTCGCCCTTTCCTCCTCCACTTCCCCACAGCCACCCCACTGCCTGTATTCGATGACGGTACCGACTCTCATTACTGACCGCACGCCGACCAACGAAGGTTAGTCTGTTCGGATTACCGGATCGTTTATTCTCATTCACTACGTACACTCGTAATTTAGATGCTGTAATAACCGATCTTGAACAGTCGGTGCCGCGCGTACGTCGCCGCCTTCGACGTGCAACGAGCGAAGGTGTTCGGACGCCGCCTGATCACACCGGCGTCGCCGCGTTCACCGCCTTCGTCGAGTGGGTCATGACCTGACGGCCGTACGGAGCCGCGGAACGGGTGTTCTGGTTCGTCGACAACCGGTCCTCCCGCCGCGGGCAGAAGGCAGTCGACCAACTCGCTGAACGGTTGCCCTACGCGATCATGGTGCACGCCCGATCTACGCATCCTGGTTGAACCAGATCAAGATCTTCGTCTCGGAAAGTCTTATCGCCCAACGACTTCACTGACACGGACTGCGTCGCCGCCCGGCTCGCCGCGTTCAAGACCCGCTACAACCAAACTCCCGACGGTTCCAGTGGCGGTTCACTACTACCGACCTCGCCGACCTGATAACCAGGCTCGACACTCCGAAGCCCGAGCCGACCGACACGCAACCTGCGCCGCATAGCCAGTCCCCGACGAACGTGCTGGCGAGACCACCTATAGCTAGATGATTGATTCCCGGTGATGTGACTGGTGTGTCGCGTGGGATTTGAGACGGAGGGTGCCCAGAATCAGTGCTGCTAACCCAACCTGGCACTGGAGGCCGAAGTGGACACCGACCTGGACACCCTCGCCACAGCACT
>CAJCHX010000009.1 GCA_903970215.1 Acidobacteriaceae bacterium | reverse complement strand
GGAGGTGACGTTGCATGAGGACAAGGTCACGGTGACAAAGCAGACGGTGCCCGTCGAGCGCGTCGGTCTCGAGGTCCACGATGTGCAGGACGAGCGGACCGTGTCGGGCACGGTGCGAAAGGAGCGGATCGAGGCCGAGGGTGTTGAGCCGCGCACTGGCACTGGCACTGGCACCGGTCCGGAGTCCGGTCACCGGTAGCCCGGTGGATCGCTGCGCAGACGGTCGCGGGGGCGGCAGCGCCGGTCGATCCGGTGACGGTCATCCCCGACGGTGAACCAGCCCAGCGGCGTCGGGCCCCGTTCGATGACGAGCGGGGCCCGACGCCGTGCCATGGGAGTGATCGCGATCGTTACTCGTGCCTGTTACTCGTCGGATCGCACCGTCGTCCGCGAGCATGCGACCGCATGAGCCGAGCTGGCAGTCGACGCGAGGGACACCCCGGCGCCGCTCGAAGGCGAGGAGCTGCTGAGCGGGCCGTGCGTGGTCGCAGCCAACATCGATCCCTCGGTTGCTGTTCGCCGGCGGGTTGCGTGAGTTGGGTGCAGATGCGCGAGCCGCGTATCGCAGGCAGCCATCACGATGGTTCAGGGACTCTGGGACTCAGGGACGCCGATGAGCTCGGTATCCGGCGCCGTGGTGATGTAGCCGTCACCGATCCGTCCGGCGAGTTCCGCCGACTTCGGCCCGAATCCGCTCACGTAGATAGGAGGGGGAGAGTCGGGCACCGCGCTACTCGCGGCCGCCTGCGCGATGACGGCCGGGTGCATACGCACCGTCGGGCAGGTGACCGCAAGTCGTGACAGGTAGCGAGCACACCTGCGAGATCGCCCCGATCACCCCCCACACGAAGTGGTCGGAGACCCACAGCGATTCGAAACCAGCCTGCTCGGCCAGCCGAGCCTGGTCCAACAGCTGTGCCTAGTGGTTTCGCAGCGCGTCGATCAATTCCTTCTTCGTCATGGTCGACCGTCCCTTGATATTCAGTTCTTTGGCCCGCGTGCGCAGGTCGGCCACTGTCCATTCGTCGTAGGAGCGAGACGAGCCGCCGCGTCGGCCGACCTCGCTGCGGCTGGAACCGGCCGCGGCGTTGGCGATGCGAGCCGCCTTCTCCTTCGAATCGCCGCGTTCTCGCAGCTCCTCGTACAACTCTTTGTCCTTGACGCTCGGGCCGAGGCTCCGCTGCGGCATGATCGATTCCTTTCGGTGCGTGTTGCGTGTGCGCTGTGTACCCGGTCGGGCGACGGCCGAAACCGGGTCGCTCGATGATGGGGTGCGCCATATGTCCGCCGAACGCGCCGGTTTCATCCGGCGGAGACGGGGTATGTAGCGACCCACGAAAAGTCGGCAACGGATACGCAGCAGGACGTTCCCGATACCCGGGCTGAAGGACAAGTGGGTGGACGCCGTGACCGATGAGGACCAACCGATGGGCGTGCTGTTCGATGTGGACGGCACGCTCGTCGACACGACATACATACACGCAGTGTGCTGGGGCGAGGCGTTGCGCCAGGGCGGCCACGCGGTCCCTACGGCAGCGGTGCATCGGGCGATCGGGATGGGCGGCGACGAGCTTCTCGACCACCTGATCGGAGACCAGCGTGATCAGCAGGCCGACGGCGTCCTGCATACCGCGCATCTGACGCTGTACCAGCAGTTCTGGGGTCGGTTGCGGCCGCTGCCGGGCGCGGCGGAACTCATCCGAGCCTGTGCCGACAGAGGGTTACGTGTCGTGCTCGCTTCGTCGGCGTCGCAGGAGGAACTGTCTGCCTTACGGGCGGCGTTGGACGCGGACGACGCCATCACCTGCGCCACCAGCTCGACCGACGTGGACGCGGGCAAACCGGCGCCGGACATACTGCAGGCGGCGCTCGAGCAATCCGGGCTGGCGCCGCGACACGCGGTGTTCGTCGGCGACGCCGTGTGGGACGGCCAGGCCTGTGGGCGCGCCGGGGTTCCGTTCATAGGACTGACGTGCGGCGGTACCAGCGAGGCCGAGCTAAGGGAGAATGGTGCGGTCGAGGTATGGCGCGAACCGGCCGACCTGCTCGCGAACTTCCAGCGGAGCGCGCTCGACGCGGTGGGCAGCAGGTGACGTGACCACTCGGCGCAACCGGCACGGGACGGCACCGCGTACCGCGCGATTCGCGGATTGCGATGTAGTCGGGCCCGGGTGGCGCGGCCTGGTAACCAAACCGCCGCGATGCGTCAGCACGGAACGCACTGGGCGCGCTGGCATGCTTGAGGCTATGACCCGGATCGAGGACTACGCCATGCTGGGTGATCTGCACACCGCCGCGATGGTGAGCACCACTGGGTCGATCGACTGGCTGTGCCTGCCCAGGTTCGACTCTCCGGCCTGCTTCGCAGCGCTGCTCGACACCTCCGACGCCGGCCACTGGACAGTTGCGCCGGTCGCGGGTGGGACCTGCACGCGTCGCCGTTATGTGAAGGACACTTTGGTGTTGGAGACGGAGTGGGTCACCGCGGAGGGGACGGTGCGGGTGATCGATTTCATGCCCCCGCGTGGGGATGCTCCTGATGTGGTCCGGATCGTGGAGGGTGTTCGTGGCGCGGTCGCGATGCACTCCGAGCTGAGGCTGCGATTCGAGTACGGCCGGGTCGTACCGTGGGTCCGTCATCATGCCGACCGCACGGAGGCGTTGGCCGGCCCGAACCGGGTGCGGTTGCGGACGTCGGCCCCGACTCGGGGTCACGAGATGAGCACCTTGTCGGATTTCACAGTCCGCCGCGGTGATCGTGTGCCGTTCGTACTCACCTGGAATCCCAGTCACGAACCGCCGCCGAAGACCGTCGATGCCGAACACGCCTTGGTCGACACTCTGAGGTTCTGGACTGATTGGGTCGGGCAGGGTAACTCGATGCGCGGCCGCTATCGCGACGCGATCACGCGGTCGTTGCTGACGTTGAAAGCGTTGACCTACCGGCCGACCGGCGGGATCGTGGCCGCGCCGACGACGTCGCTGCCCGAGCGGATCGGGGGCAGCCGGAACTGGGACTACCGGTACTGCTGGCTGCGCGACTCGACCTACACGTTGC
>CAJCHX010000008.1 GCA_903970215.1 Acidobacteriaceae bacterium | reverse complement strand
TCTTGATGCCCAGATCGACGGCGACGACCGTGAATCGTGGTTCGCCCGCCGGTTCGATCGTGTATGAACCGGGCGTCGACACCTCGCCGATCAGATTGCGACCCGCCATCGCAGGCTGGGAGCGCACGCGGTCGAGCAACTCGTCGTCGGCGGCGAGCGCATCTCCGGAGAACACCCCGGCGCGCATCGAACCGTGGTTACGCAGGTGCCGGACGACGGTGCGGGTGTCGATGCCCGCGATCCCGACGATCTCCTGGTGTTCGAGTTCGTCCTGCAGTGAACGGGTGGCGCGCCACGAACTGACCCGCCGAGTGGGATTGCGGACGGCGTACCCGGCCACCCAGACCTTGCCGCCGGAGCCCGCTCCGGAGTCCCGGGACTCCCCGTCCTCGTCGTTCCACCCCGTGTTTCCGATCTGCGGCGCGGTGGCGACCACGATCTGGCGGTCGTACGACGGGTCGGTCAGTGTCTCCTGGTAGCCGGTCATGGCCGTGCAGAACACGGCCTCTCCGAGGGTCTGGCCGGTGGCGCCGAATGCCGTGCCGCGGTGGATGGTGCCGTCCTCGAGGACCAGCACTGCCCGGCCGGTAGGACCGGCCGAGGGGGTCATCAGTGGTGCGGTCATGCGTCGCCGTCCTTCTCGTCGCTCTCGCTCATGTCGCCCATGAGGTGCTGATAATCGGTCTTGTCGTCGGCGCGGAAGCCGGTGTCGATCACCGTTCCGGTGGGCAGCTCCCAGCGCACCACCAGCAGGCCTCCGCCGGGTATCACCTTGCCCGCCAGCTTGCTGGCGCGCCGGGTCTCCACCAGGGCGTCGTCGGCGATCCACATCGGATCGCCCCGGCCCCGCTCGAGCAGGTAGCCGTCGGCGTACCTGCTCAGGTTGACCACGGCGCGGAACCCCCAGTCGCCCACCGCGACTCGGTCCTGCCAGTGCGGTGCGATGGTCGAGCCCACGTAGACGCCACCGACCGGCCCGTATACCAATTCGGCCAATCGGTCCGGGGCCGTGGGGATCTCGCCGATCGCGGCGGCCTGCCGCCGGCCGCGAGCGCGCCATCCGCGCCACATGAGCGCCCATAGCAGGCACAGCACCGCCAGCACGATCACGACGGTCGCGATGTCGCTCGCGCTCACCGCCGCTCCCCCGGGTCGGCCTGCCCGCCCCCGGGCGGCGCAGCCACGCCGTCGCGCGCGGTGACCCGCCCGCGAAGCAGGGTGAGCACCGGCTTCGCGCCGAACGTCAGCTCCGCGAAGGGCGTGTTCCGGGACAGGCTCGCAAGCTCGCCGGCGCGGACGGTCCACCCGTGATCCGGATCGATCAGCACCAGATTGGCGGGCTCGCCGGGCGCCACCGGGCGGCCCTGGTCGTCGAGGCGCGCGATCTGCGCGGGACGTTCGCTGAGGACCCGGGCCACGTCGCGCCAGGTGAGATGGCCGGTCTCCACGAACACCTGCGCCACGATCGCCAGTGCCGTCTCGAGCCCCAGCATCCCCGGGCGGGCGGCCGCGAACTCGCAGCACTTGTCCTGCTCGGCGTGCGGCGCGTGATCGGTTGCCACACAATCGATCACACCGTCGATCACCGCCTGACGCAGAGCTGCGACGTCGGACGCCTCCCGCAGCGGCGGATTGACCCGGTTGACCGCGTCGAAGGTCTGCAGCCGCGAGTCGTCCAACAGCAGATGATGCGGGGTCACCTCGGCCGTGATCGAGATCCCTTGCGCACGAGCCCACTTCAGCAGTTCGACGGTGCCGGCGGTGGATGCGTGGCAGATGTGTACGCGGGCACCGGCGTCGCGGGCGAGCAGGGCGTCGCGGGCCACGATCGCCTCTTCGGCCGCCCGGGGCCAGCCGGCCAACCCCAGCCGCGCAGCGTTCGGGCCCTCGTGCGCCACCGCACCGGCGGTGAGCCTGGGCTCCTCCGCGTGCTGCGCGATCACCACACCCAACGACGCGGCGTACTCCAGCGCGCGGCGCATCAACAGCGGATCCGCCACGCACACACCGTCGTCGGAGAACACGCGGACCCGGCCGGTACCGGCGGCCATCATGCCCATCTCGGCGAGCTTCTCGCC
>CAJCHX010000007.1 GCA_903970215.1 Acidobacteriaceae bacterium | reverse complement strand
GCGGCGATGAAGGGCGGGGCGATCGATTTTCTGGAAAAGCCGTTTCATGACGCAGTGTTGATTGCCGCGATCCGCAAAGCGGTAAAGCACTATGCCGCCCAAGCGGGGCGCGATGCGGCGGCAGCGGCGATCCAGGCCAGGCTGAAACTGCTCTCACCGCGCGAGGCCGAGGTGCTCGAAGGGTTGGTGGCCGGGCAGCAGAATAAGGCGATTGCTTATGCGCTGGGGATTAGCGCGCGCACCGTCGAGTGCACGCCGTCGGCTCCGATCAGGACGTCGGCGGTGGCGCTCGTGCCGTCGGCGAACCTGGCGGTGACGGCATCCGGTGCCTCGTCGACCGACACGAGGCGTTTGCCGTATTCGAACGCGACGCCCGCCGCGACGGCACGCTCGCGCAGCACGCGGTACAGGTCGCCCCGCTCGACCATCTGCTGGGGCTCGAGATCGTCGAGCACCGGGAGTTCGATCACCGTGCCCCGGATGGACATGGCCGTCCTGGTGATCGGGAGCGCGATCTCGCGCACAGCGTCGCCGGCGCCGACGATGTCGAGCGCCGCCATTCCGTTCGCGGCGATCGCGAGGGTGCTGCCGATCCCGTCGGACGGACCGGGGTACGCCTCACAGACGGTGGCGGCGATCCCCGCGCGCCGCAGTGCGATGGCCGCGGTGGGGCCGGCGATTCCGCCGCCGATGACAAGTGCGGTGGTGATGGACATGGGTGTCTCCTGACGGTGATGTGTGGATATGTTCGTTCCACCCGTGAGACGCCCGGTTATCGTTGGTTGCCACCTCGTGGCCAGGCTCGTCTGCGACGGGTTCGGTTTCGGGTAGCCCCGGTCGCGGTGTTGCCGCACCGCGCCGGGGCGGGCTCTGACATTCAGTCGGTCGGTTCCGGTACGGCCCCCTTCTCCGCCAACTCGGCGATCTCGTCCGGCAGTTCGCCGGTGTCGTGCCAGGTACGCCACATGTCGAGGCCGGGAAAGGTCCCGCCGGTCAGCTCGGCGAGCAGGGCGCGAATCCAGCGCGCCTCGGCGTCGAGCATCGCCGTCGAGTATTCGGTCTCGATCAGGAACAGCCGAGGCACCTCGGGATGGGCCGCAACGGCCGCTCGCTGCGCCTCGACGACGCAGTCGAGCTCGCTGAGCCTGTGCTGCAGCAGCGACGTCACCTCCTGCGGGCCGAGGAGCATCCACACCGATAGCCCCGCCTCGAATCGCGGGTGCTCAGGCGTGAAGGTCGAGAGCAATTCCCGAGTCCAATCGAGCAACTCCTGGCGCCCGGCATCGGTGATGGCGTAGATCGTGCGCTCAGGTCGCGCACCGGCCCGGTCGGTGCCCACGGCCACTACGAAGCCGTGCTTCTCCATGTTCTGGACCACGGTGTAGAAGGAGCCCCACTTGATGTCGAGCTGCTGATCCTTGCCGCGCTCTTTGAGGATCGATGCCATCTCATAGCGGTGCATGGGCCGCGACCACACGGTCGACAGCACCGCGAGGGCCAGCAGGTTGTCGACCTTGCGTCTCTTCGGGCCCATGTCATCCTCGCCTCCGAATGCTCGTAAGCGAGTATACGTCTCCGAGTATTAGCGGGACAAGGGGCTGCGTTACTCGCCGAACCGACGATGCCGGTTGCTGTAGTCGCGCAGCGCCCGCAAGAAATCCACCCGCCGGAACTCCGGCCAGTACGCCTCGGTGAACCAGATCTCGCTGTAGGCGCTCTGCCACAAGAGGAATCCGGACAGCCGTTGCTCCCCCGAGGTGCGGATCACCAGGTCGGGGTCCGGCTGGCCGCGCGTGTACAGATGTTGATCGATCCCCTCGACCGTGACGGCGTCCACGAGCTCCGTCGCCGTCATCCCGTGGGCCAGCTTCTCCTCCAACAGCGACCGCACGGCGTCGACGATCTCTTTTCGGCCGCCGTAACCGACGGCGATGTTGACATGTGTGCCGGTGCGGCCCACTGTTCCCTCGGCGGCCTCGGTCAATCGGCGCGCGGCATCGGCGGGCAGCAGCTCCATCGCCCCCACGATCTTCACCGACCAGTTCTTGTCCGGCCCGGAGATCTCCTCGACCACATCGGTGATGATCTCCAACAGCGCCGCCAGTTCGTCGGGGTCGCGCCGCAGATTCTCCGTCGACAACAGGTAGATGGTGGCCAGCTCGATTCCGGCGTCGTCGCACCAGCCCAACATCTCGGCGATCTTCTTCGCGCCCATGCGATAGCCGTGGCTGACATCGTCGAATCCGGCCGCGCGGGCCCAGCGCCGGTTGCCGTCGCACAGCACCGCGACGTGCCGCGGGGTCTGCGCGCCCGCAGCGTGCGCCCGGGCGATCTCCATCCGGAGCCGGCGCTCGTAGAGGTGATAGACCGGTACCGCGAGCCGTCCCGTCGTCACGCCGGGCACATCGGGGATCCTCGGGGCGCTCACCACGCCCGCAACCATACCGCCGGGACCCACGTCGAACCCGCACATCACAGGGCCGATTCCGCGTTGCGCTTCGATGTCGGCGCGCCGCGCCGACGC
>CAJCHX010000006.1 GCA_903970215.1 Acidobacteriaceae bacterium | reverse complement strand
CTGCTCAACGGCGTCAAGGGAATCCGTAACCCGGTCATGCTGATCCGTCTGCGTCCGGAGGACGCGGCCCGCGCGATCAAGCGCAAGGGTCAGGAGGACTTCAACTACGGCGACTACTGGGCCTACACCAAGGTCTGCAGCCATTTCGGTTGTCCGTGCTCGCTGTACGAGGAGCAGACCAACCGCATCCTCTGCCCATGCCACCAGTCGCAGTTCAACGCTCTCGAATACGGCAAGCCCGTGTTCGGGCCTGCTGCCCGCGCTCTTGCGCAGCTGCCCATCTCGGTCAACCAGCAGGGCTACATGGTCGCCAACGGCGACTTCATCGAACAGGTCGGACCGGCCTTCTGGGAGGCGACGCACTGATGACCGCACTCGGAGAACGCATCGGAGTACAGGCCGAAGAGGTCGACTCGCGATACCACCTGGCCGCCGGAATCCGGCGCCAGATCAACAAGGTCTTTCCCACGCACTGGTCGTTCATGCTGGGTGAGATCGCGCTGTACAGCTTCGTCATCCTGCTCCTGTCGGGCGTGTACCTCACCCTGTTCTTCGAGCCGTCCATGGCCGAGACCACCTATCACGGCGCTTACGCTCCGCTCAACGGTGTGTCGATGTCGCGCGCGTACGAGAGCACGCTGAACATCTCCTTCGAGGTGCGCGGCGGTCTCTTCGTCCGGCAGATCCACCACTGGGCAGCACTGATGTTCGCCGCGTCGATCACGATCCACATGGCGCGCATCTTCTTCACCGGTGCCTTCCGGCGGCCCCGCGAGGCCAACTGGCTGATCGGCTGCACGCTGTTGGCGCTGGCGATGTTCGAGGGCTTCTTCGGTTACTCGATCCCCGACGACCTGCTGTCCGGTACCGGTGTCCGCGCGGCCATGTCGGGCATCGTCATCGGCCTCCCGGTGATCGGTACCTGGATGCACTGGCTCATCTTCGGCGGTGACTTCCCGGGCGACATCTTCATCACCCGCCTGTACGTCGCGCACGTGCTGCTGTTCCCCGGCATCATCCTCGCCCTGATCGGCGCTCACCTGGCCCTGGTCTGGTACCAGAAGCACACCCAGTTCCCCGGCCCCGGCCGCACCGAGGCCAACGTGGTCGGGGTGCGGATCCTGCCGGTGTTCGCGGTGAAGACCGGCGCCTACTTCGCGTTCACGTTCGGTGTCCTGGCGATCATGGCCGGCGTCTTGACGATCAACCCGATCTGGAACATCGGCCCGTACGACCCGTCGCACGTGTCCGCCGGCTCGCAGCCCGACATCTACCTGATGTGGACGGACGGCCTCGCCCGCCTGTGGCCTGCATGGGAGCTGTACTTCTGGGGCCACACGGTGCCCGGTGCCGCGTTCGTGGCGATCATCGTCGGCGTCGTCTTCGGCCTGATGTTCAGCTACCCCTGGATCGAGAAGAAGCTCACCGGCGACGACGCACACCACAACCTCCTGCAGCGGCCGCGGGACACCCCCGTCCGCACGGCGATCGGTGCCATGGCGCTGGCGTTCTACATCGTGCTGACGCTCTCCTGCGGCAACGACATCATCGCGCTGGAGTTCCACGTCTCCCTCAACGCGATGACGTGGATCGGCCGCATCGGAGTTCTGATCGTGCCCCCGATCGCCTACTACCTCACCTACCGGTTCTGCATCGCCCTGCAGCGGGCCGACCGGGCGGTGCTCGAGCACGGCATCGAAACCGGCATCATCGTCCGTACACCTACGGGTGAGTTCCTCGAGCTGCATCAGCCGCTGGGCCCGATCGACGACCACGGCCACGCCGTCCCGCTGGAGTACCAGGGGGCGCCGGTCCCGGCCCGCACCAACCAGCTCGGTGCCGCAGGCCGCCCGGGCACCGGTTCGTTCCTCAAGGCCGACCCGGTCGACGAGCAGCGCACCAACGTCCAGATCGAGCACGAGCAGGAGCACAAGGCGCTCGAGGCCCTGCGCGAGGTTCAGGCGCACGGTGGCAGGATCGAGCTCGAGTGATCTGATCCATTCGCCACGATGGCCCCTCCCCTACCCCGGGGAGGGGCCATCGTCGTCTTCCACCCCAACGCGGCCGGCGGCACTTAGGTGCACGAATTCACGTAACACAGCGGCGTGTCGCGTGGATACGTGCGCCCAACCCGTGAATTCATGCACCCACTCGGCGCCGGAGGATGTAGCTGTGCCCCGTCGGTGCACCGGGCTCCCCCAGGCACACTTCGTACCATTCGGGATCCGCCGTCAGGCCACGTTCGCGCAGCTCCACGTCGAAGCCTTTGGCGATCGGGGTCAGCGCACGCGACCACGAGCCGGTGACCGAGGTCTGCAGGAACCGTGTCGGCGGGTATTCGACGCGCGTCACACGGGCCACGGCGGGAAGCCCCTTGGCCACCTCGACCTCTTCGAGACCTTCAGAGACCTCGTCGTGGTCGATCCAGTCGGGCAGGCGAAGCAGCAGGGTCCAGCGGGCCTCGTCGATGCTGTGCGCCGTCACGGCGCCCCGTACCCGCTCAAGCGGAGCCACCCCGAAGTCGGTGCGCACGGTGTCGCCCGAGCCCGGCACGCTGCGTCGGAGGAACGCCTTGTTGCGCACCTTCACGCCGAACGCCGCGGCGTACAGGGCCTCGGTGGCGGCCCGGAAGTCCTCGGACGTCCGCGGGCTGCCGACGGCGGCGATCGACAGATACGCCCGAGCAGGCGCGTCGACCAGTTCGAAGTCGCCCTCGGGGACCGAGTACAGGTCCGGCTCCGTGTGCGTGAAGTCCAGCTTCGCGGGCTTGGTGACGAGCGTGCCGGGCCGGCCTCGTCGCTCAGCGTCGCTCAGCTTGCGGACTGACAGGTCTGCATTAGGCCGAGTCAGGGTCATGGCGGTCGGGCTCCCTCGGGGTGTCGAGACTGATCCTTCCCCGAGCACATCATTCTTCGGCTACGCATCGGTGAACTGACACGGTCGCGGGTGCGAACTCCTGGAACACGACCCACCCCATGCGACACCGATCCCGACACCGACACCGATCTCGACGCACCCTGAAACCACGAAGGCGCCCACCCCGAACGATCGGGGAGGGCGCCTTCGCGGGCGTACGTCAGTGCTTCTCAGGACCCTTGTGGTACTCGAAGACCAGGCCCCATGCAGCGGTGATGATCAGCAGGGCCGCGAATGCCCACAGCCAGTACAGGTGCAGCGCCACCGAGACGCCGAGGACGGCGACGGACAGCGCCAGCAGGATCGGCCACCACGAGTGCGGGCTGTAGAAGCCCAGCTCGCCCGCGCCGTCGGCGATCTCTGCGTCCTCGTAATCCTCGGGACGCGTGTCGACGCGGTTGGAGACGAACCGGAAGTAGGTGCCGGTGATCAGCGTCAAGCCGGAGGTGAGGAAGAGGGACGCGGTTCCGACCCACTCGACGCCGCCGCCGTCATGTCCGGTGCCCCAGATCCCGGTGACCACGGTGTACGCCACGCCCACCATGAAGAAGAATGCGGTGAGGAACTCGAAGAGCTTGGCTTCGACCTTCATGTCAGTTGTTCTCCCCTACGCTCGAGGCTGCGCGCACAGTGCGGCGGGTGTCGAAGGGCGCGGTGGTCTCGGCCTTCGGGTCCTGTCCGATGGCCTGTAGCGCGGACGCGTTGTCAGCGCCGCCCATCCTCGCCTTGATGTACTGAGCGAACTGATCGGGCGTGACGGCCCGGATCTCGAAGTTCATCATCGAGTGGTAATCGCCGCACATCTCGG
>CAJCHX010000005.1 GCA_903970215.1 Acidobacteriaceae bacterium | reverse complement strand
CTGTTGCCGCATCCGGTGTAGTCGATGTCGCGACCATCACCGTCGAGCAGGTAGTAGCCGGGTGCGTCGAGCCCGCGGAACGACAGTGCGGGTCCGGCGACCCCGGACTCCGCGGTGTGGTTGTAGACCACGTCCATCAGCACCTCGAGGCCCGCCGAGTGCAGTGCCGACACCGCCGCTGCGAACTCCTCGACCTCGGCGCCGGGCTGGGACGCGAACCGGGGGTCCGGTGCGAAGTACGCGCCCGTCGAATATCCCCAGTGGTTGCGCATCCCACGTGCACGTACCCCGGGCTCGGTCAGGCACGCCTGCACGGGCAGCAGTTCGACCGCAGTCACCCCGAGCCGGTGCAGGTGGTCCAGCACGGGCTTCGCGGTCAGGCCCAGGTAGGTGCCGCGGTGCTCGGGCGGTACCTCCGGATGCCGAGCTGTGAACGCCCCGACATGCAGTTCGTAGATGACGGTGCGCTCCCACGGCACGCCCGGCCCGGGCTCCGGCGGTGTCTCGAGCGGTCCGACCACCACCGAGAGCGGGATGTGGCCGAGCGAGTCGATCTCGGACGGCTCGCCGAACGGGTCGTCTCCGGCATAGGGCAGCAGCGCCTCGGCGTCACCCAGCCGGCCGTCCAGGCGGCGGGCGTAGGGATCGATCAGAGCCTTGTTCGGGTTGAACCGGCGCCCGCGGCGGGGGTTCCACGGGCCGTCGGCGCGCAGGCAGTACCGCGTACCCACCCCGACCCCGGCGACGAAGCCGTGGTGGACCCCGGAACTGTACGAGGGCAACGGAATCCGATGCTCGCCCAGCTCGTCGACGAGGCACGCCCAGACCGTCGTCGCATCGGGTGCGTGCACAGCGAAGTTCACGCCGCCGGGACGGAGAGTGGCGCCGAGCGGCGCCGCGGTTCCACGGCTCGCCGTCGTCTGCACCGGTGTGCTCTGGTCGGTAGACACGCGCCTATCCTGCCTTCCCGGTCGATGGCGGTGCGGCAGGATGGGACCTGTGTCCGACCCTGCACCCGATGCCGCCACCCCCGACCCGGATCTATTGATCGAATTCGACTCCGTCAACTTACGTCGTGACGGCCGAAATCTCGTGGGACCGATCGACTGGCGGGTGGAGCTGGACGAGCGCTGGGTGATCATCGGGCCCAACGGGGCCGGGAAGACGTCGCTGATGCGGATGGCGGCGGCCGAGGTGTACCCCACCTCCGGCACCGCGAATCTGCTCGGCGAACCCCGGCACAAGGCCGTGGCCCAGGATCTGTCGTCCCGGATCGGCGTGTGCTCGGCGGCGCTGGCTGCGCGGGTCCCGGCCGACGAGCTGGTGACCGACCTGGTGGTGTCGGCCGGGTACTCGGTGCTGGGCCGGTGGCGCGAGCAGTACGACGGCGTGGACATCGCCCGGGCGGTGGACATGCTGGAATCGATGGGTGCCGAGCACCTCGCGAACCGCCGGTACGGCACGCTGTCCGAAGGTGAGCGCAAGCGGGTGATGATCTCGCGGGCCCTGATGACCGATCCCGAGTTGATGCTGCTCGACGAGCCCGCCGCCGGTCTCGACCTGGGGGGGCGCGAGGAGCTGGTCGCGCGGCTGTCGACGCTCGCCCTCGATCCTGATGCGCCGGCCATCGTGTTGGTGACCCATCACGTGGAGGAGATCCCCCCGGGCTTCACCCACGCCATGCTGCTCAAGGAGGGCGAGGTGGTGACGCAGGGGCTGCTGACCGATGTGCTCACCGCCGAGTCGCTGTCCGAGACGTTCAGCCAGCGGATCGTGCTGGAGCGTTCGGGCAAGCGGTATTTCGCGCGCCGCGCCGCGCGGCCGGGCCGCCGCCGGCTGCAGTCGTGAGCGCCGGTGTGGGCGGCGGTGTCGGAGGCGGTGTCGGCAGCGAGGCGGTGCCGATCCGGCAGGCCGCGACCGTCGTCCTGCTGCGGACGGGCGCCGACGGGGTCGAGACGTTTCTGCTGCGTCGGTCCAAGGGCATGGTCTTCGCAGGCGGCATGACGGTGTTCCCGGGCGGGGGACTGGACCCCGCCGACGCCGGCGACCTGCGGGTCACGGCCGCGCGCGAGACCTTCGAGGAGTGCGGGGTGCTGCTGGTCGACGGTGCCGTGCGGCCGTCCGGCTACGCCGCCGAACGCGCGGCCGTCGAGGCGCACGAACTCGGTTTCGCGGCGTTCCTGCGCGCCGCGGGGCTGCGTCTGGACACCGACTGCTTGGTGCCGGTCGCACGGTGGATCACGCCGCCGGGGCGCCCGCGCCGGTACGACACGATGTTCTACCTGGCCCCGCTGCCTGCGGGACAGGAGGCCGACCGGCGCACCACCGAGGCCGTCGCCGCCGGTTGGGCGCGTCCGGGCGACGCGATCGCGGAGTTCGAAGCGGGGACCCACACGCTGATGGCGCCCACGTACTCGGTACTGCACACCCTGCGCGATTTCGATACCGCCGAGGACGCGCCCGGATGGGCGGCCGAGGCCGCCGACATCGCCCCGGTAGCCCTCGCCGACGGCGAAGCCGCCGACGCGCGGGTCTTTCCGGGCCGCGACGACTACATCCGATCCCACGTCGACCACCAAGCCGCACAGAGGTAATCGGCCTCTGCGGCGAGGCGTAATGTCACGCGCTATGACTGAGTTCGTGTCCCTCGAGACCTCCGCCGAGCATCCCGGGATCGGGACCATCCGCCTGAGTCGGCCGCCGATGAACGCGCTCAACCGGCAGATTCAGAGTGAGCTGCTCGAGGTTGCGCGGGAGGCGAATTCGCGTGCCGACATCAAGGCCGTGATCGTGTACGGCGGCGAGAAGGTGTTCGCCGCCGGGGCCGACATCAAGGAGATGCAGGCCATGTCCTACACAGATGTCAGCGAGGCCGCCGAGGAGCTGCAGAGTGGGCTCGCGGCACCGAGCATCATCACCAAGCCGACGGTGGCCGCGATCACCGGCTATGCGCTCGGCGGCGGCCTCGAGCTGGCGCTCGCGTGCGACCGCCGGATCGCCGGCGACAATGCCAAGGTCGGCACGCCCGAGGTCTTGCTCGGCGTGATCCCAGGCGGCGGCGGCACCCAGCGCCTGGCCCGTCTCGTTGGCCCCGCCAAGGCGAAGGACATCGTCTTCACCGGCCGGTTCGTGGGTGCGCAGGAGGCCCTCGCGATCGGCTTGATCGATGAGGTGGTCGCGCCCGATCAGGTGTACAACGCGGCCCTGGCCTGGGCGAGCAGGTTCGTCGGGGCGGCGTCGCAGGCGATCCGCGCGGCGAAGCTCGCGATCGACCAGGGGCTCGAGGTCGACCTGGCCAACGGCCTCGCCATCGAACGGCATCTTTTCGCGGGTCTGTTCGCCACCGACGACCGCGCCATCGGGATGGCCTCGTTCGTAGCGAACGGACCTGGGAAGGCCGAGTTCACCGGGCGGTAGTCTGGACCACCATGACCGACGAACAACCGGCACCCAACCCGCACGCGAGCGAGGCGGAGGTCGCTGCGGCGTACCGGGACACCAAGCTCGCGCAGGTCCTCTACCACGATTGGGAGGCGGAGACCTACGACGAGAAGTGGCACATCAGCTACGACGAGCGGTGCATCAGCTACGCACGGGACCGCTTCGAGGCGGCGGTCGGGCGATCGAGCGGGGCGACCGGGGGATCGGACCCCGCAAGCGGGGCGGAGCCGTACGACCGTGCGCTCGAGCTCGGCTGCGGTACCGGTTTCTTCCTGCTCAACCTCATGCAGGCGGGGATCGTCAAGAAGGGGTCGGTGACCGACCTGTCGCCCGGCATGGTCAAGGTGGCGCTGCGCAACGGCGAGGGACTCGGCCTCGACGTCGACGGCCGGGTCGCGGACGCCGAGACCATCCCGTACGACGACGACACCTTCGACCTGGTGGTCGGCCACGCGGTGCTGCACCACATCCCCGACGTCGAGCAGTCGTTGCGCGAGGTGCTGCGCGTGCTCAAGCCTGGGGGTCGGTTCGTCTTCGCGGGTGAGCCGACGACCATCGGGGACTTCTACGCGCGTTGGCTGGGCCGGATCACCTGGGAGCTCACCACCAACGTCACGCGGCTGCCGTTCCTGCGCGGCTGGCGTCGGCCTCAGGCCGAGCTCGACGAGTCTTCCCGCGCGGCGGCGCTGGAGGCCGTCGTCGACCTGCACACCTTCGACCCGGACGAGATGGAGGCGCTCGCCGGGCGTGCGGGTGCCGTGGGCGCCCGGGTCACGACGGAGGAGCTGTCTGCGGCGTTCCTCGGCTGGCCGGTGCGCACCTTCGAGGCCACGGTGCCCGAGGGCAAGCTCGGCTGGGGCTGGGCCGGCTTCGCCTACGGCGGGTGGCAGAAGCTCTCGATCGTCGACGAGAAGGTGCTCTCCCGGATCGTGCCGCGCCGATTCTTCTACAACCTCGCGATCACCGGCACCAAGCCGGAGTAGCGGCGTGCCCGCGCAGGCGCGCTGAGATGCCGTGGACGCCGCAGAGTTCGCCTTCCTGACGTCGCGGGAGTGCGGGGACGCCGTTGCCGCGGCGGCGATGCGCAGTCTCACCGACGCCACGCTGGTGTCAGATGTCACGGCGCTGCGCCGGGGCTACGGCGAGGGTGCCCGCCCGGCCGTCGAGTTGGTGCGCGCCCGGCGCCGCGCAGCGGGCAAGCTGGACCACCCTGAGTCCTGGCTGCTCGATTCCGAGTCGCTGCAGCAGGCGACGCCGTCTGCTGTCGCGTCCCATCGGGCCAGCCGCCTGGCGGGCCTGAGCGTGCACGACGTGACCTGCTCCATCGGCGCCGAACTGCGGGCGCTTCTGGTGAGCTGCCCGGAGGTGATCGGAAGCGATCTCGATCCGGTCCGCGCGCGGATGGCTGCGCACAACAACCCGGGTGCGCTCGTGCTGCGTGCGGATGCGTTGGCGCCGTGCACGACCGCCGACGTGGTGATCGCCGACCC
>CAJCHX010000004.1 GCA_903970215.1 Acidobacteriaceae bacterium | reverse complement strand
TCCTCGCCCGGCTACAGCACCGAGCGGCTGCGCGTCTTCCTGGCCCGCGACCTGGAGCCCATCCCGGCCGCCGAACGCCATTTCGTCCCCGAGGCCGAAGAAGCCCACCTGCTCATCGGCTGGGTACCGCTGGACGAGGCGGTGGCCCAGGTCTTCGCCGGGGAACTGCACAACGGGCCGGCCGTTGTGGCCATCATGGCCGGGTATACTGCCAGGTCGCAGGGGTATTCGGGGCTCCGTCCGGCCGATGCCCCCGAAGAGGAATGGCGCTCCGCGCCGCGGGAAGGACCACCATGAAGGTCGGGATTCCGAAGGAAGTCAAGAACAACGAGTACCGGGTGGCGATCACACCCGCCGGCGTTGCAGAACTCGTTCGCCACGGTCACGAGGTGCTGGTCGAGGCCGGGGCCGGTCACGGGTCCGCCATCGACGACACCGATTACAAGTCGGCCGGTGCGCAGATCCTTGCCACCGCCGATCAGGTGTGGGCCGACGCCGACCTTCTACTGAAGGTCAAGGAACCCATCGAGCCCGAATACGCCCTGATGCGCGAGGGTCAGACCGTGTTCACCTACCTGCACCTCGCCGCGTCGCGGCCGTGCACCGACGCCCTGCTCGCGAGCAGGACCACCTCGATCGCATACGAGACAGTGCAGCTACCGGACGGCTCGCTGCCTCTGCTCGCCCCGATGTCCGAGGTCGCCGGCCGGCTCGCGCCACAGGTCGGTAGCTACCACCTGATGCGCTCGAAGGGCGGCCGCGGCGTGCTGATGGGCGGCGTCCCCGGCACGGCGCCGGCGAAGGTCACGGTGATCGGCGCCGGCGTCTCGGGAGTCAACGCCGCACAGATCGCGGTCGGCATGGGAGCCGAGGTGACCGTGTTCGACCTCTCCGTCTCCAAGATGCGCGCCGTCGACACCCAGTTCGGTGGCCGCGTGCACACCCGGTACTCGACATCGCTCGCGCTCGAGGAGGCCGTCCTGGACTCCGACCTGGTGATCGGTGCGGTGCTGATCCCCGGTGCCGCGGCACCCAAGCTGGTGACCACCGACATGGTGCACCGGATGCGGCCGGGCGCGGTGCTCGTCGACATCGCCATCGACCAGGGCGGCTGCTTCGCCGACAGCCGCCCCACCACCCACGACGACCCCACTTTCACCGTGGGCGACACCGTCTTCTACTGCGTGGCCAACATGCCGGGCGCGGTGCCCCACACATCGACGTTCGCCCTCACCGGCGCGACCCTGCCCTACGTGCTGCGCTTGGCCGACAAGGGCTGGGAGGCCGCATGTTCCGCCGATCCGGCGCTCGCCGCGGGCCTGTCGACGCACAACGGTGTACTGCTGAACGCGAGTGTCGGCGCAGCGCTGGGGATCGATTCCGTCGACCCGCGCACCCTGCTCCGTCCGTGACTCGCGGATCGGGTCTGCGCGCTGCGCTCCCCGCGCCGGCCCGACGCCCTAACCGCGACGCACCCACTCGGAGTCGTCGAGGTAGGTCGCCAGGTTGCCCATCTTGCGCTGCACAGAGGCGACCTCCCGCACGGCCTGTTCCAGCAGGCTGCGACTGAGCGGCGACATCCGCCGGATCGAGAGCACGTCGGTCGGGGTGCGACCCGCATTCATCTGTCCCACCTGGTGTTCGAGGCGCAGCCGCATGAGCACCGTGAAGACCTCCAACAGGATCTCGGCGGAATCGTCGGAGAGGATCGGCGTGCCTGCGCCCGCGGCCAGCCGGTTGCGGGTCTGCAACATCGTCGACCCCCGCGCCAGTGCGGCCCACCGCGCGATGTTGACCACCGGCGTCAGCGCGTGCGACTTGATATCGAATGTCCCGCCCCGCAACGAGATCACATCCCGGAACGAACGGATCCGGGCCTTGGTCATCAAGGCCTCCCGCAACATCAACATGAAGGCACGAGGATGCTCCGAAAGGTGTTGGTAGACACCGGCCACCGGTGGCACCTGCAGGTCGCCCCACACGGGCCTCGCGTCGAGCATCAGCGACGCCATCATCATGGCCTGGTTGCTCAGCGGGTCGGCGATCCACCCTTGCGCGGCGAGCCGCCACTCGCGTTCGGTACGGCAGAACCTCGGCGTGGCGGCGACCGCGCCGTTGGTGTCGGACGGGATTCCGCATTCCT
>CAJCHX010000003.1 GCA_903970215.1 Acidobacteriaceae bacterium | reverse complement strand
GAGGGCATCGGCAGATAGCCCGGCAACAGATTGAACAGCGTCGGAATATCGGTCGAGCCCTGGATGCTGGCATGTCCGCGCAGCGCCATGATGCCGCTCCCGGGCCGGCCGACGTTGCCCAGCAACAGCTGCAGGATCGCCGCGGTACGGATGAACTGCGCCCCGAGGGTGTGCTGCGTCCAGCCGGTCGCGTAACCGAAACACGTGGTGCGCTCCCGGCCGGAGTTCGCGATCAGCGACTCGGCCAGATAGTGGAACTCGTCCAGTTCGATCCCGCACATCTCCCGCACCATCTCGGGCGTGTACCGCGCGAAGTGCCGTTTGAGGATCTGGAAGACCGTTTGCGGATGTTCGAGGGTCTCGTCACGCAGCACCTCGAAGCTATCGAGCGGCGCGCCCCCGGATCCCAATTGGTCGCCAGCGGCGCGACCCGACGCGCTGGCGCCGTGCTCTGCGCCACCGAGCTGCTCGTTCTTGCCTCCCTTGGCATGCGCATAGGCCCAGCTGGACGGGTCGTACTGGCCGGTCTCCGGATCGAATCCGGAGAACAGGCCGCCCAGATCCTCGGCATCGCGGTACTCGTCGCTGATCAACGTCGCGGCGTTGGTGTAGGCCACCACGTACTCGCGGAAGTACTTCTCCTCCTTGAGGACGTGATTGATCAAAGCTCCGAGCAGCACGATGTCGGAGCCGGCGCGGATCGCGATGTGTCGGTCCGCCACCGCCGAGGTCCGCGTGAACCGCGGGTCGACGTGGATGATCCGCGCACCGCGCGCCTTCGCCTCAGAGACCCACTGGAATCCGACCGGGTGTGCCTCGGCCATGTTGCCGCCCATGAGCACTATGCAGTCGGCATTCGCCATGTCCTGGAGGGATTGCGTCGCCCCGCCGCGACCGAAGGAGGCTCCCAGACTGGGAACCGTGGCGGAGTGTCATATTCGGGCCTGGTTCTCGATCTGTATGGCGCCCGCGGCTGTGAACAGCTTCTTGATGACGTAATTCTCTTCGTTGTCCAACGTGGCGCCGCCGAGCGAGGCGATCCCCATCGTGCGCCGCAGCGGTCGCCCGTGCTCGTCGAAGTCCTGCCAGCCGTGGCGCCGCGCCTCGATGAAGCGGTCGGCGAGCATGTCGATCGCCGTGTCCAGCTCGAGGTCCTGCCAGTCGGTGGCGTACGGGGCCCGGTAGCGGATCTTCGTCTGCCGCAGCGGGTTGTTCACCAGCTGCTCGCTGGACGCTCCCTTGGGGCAGAGCCGGCCGCGCGAGATCGGCGAGTCCGGATCGCCCTCGATCTGGACGACACGCTCGTCTTTGACGTAGACGTTCTGGCCGCAGCCGACCGCGCAGAACGGGCACACACTCTGGACCACCCGATCGGCCGTCGCCGTGCGAGGCGTCATGTCGCGGGTATGCCTGGACGCAACAGACGGACCACGTCCAAGAACGTCTCCCGAACGAAGCTGCCGGAACACCGGCCACTCGAGGGGGCTGAACCTCGCCATGCACCGAAGCATAGCCGGGACCCGCGACCGTGTCGCGCACGATGGTCGCGCGACCATGAAATCCGAGCGGATCGGGCGCCCGTTCTTGTCGTCGCGATCATTGACTGACCGAGAACCCGGCCGACACACTGGAATCATGACCGACGAGATCCCCTGGTACGAGGCTGTCGCCTTCCCGGCATTGCTCCGCCACTCCCGCTCCGTCTACGGCGATGCGATGCGACGCGCACTCGCCGCCGCGGGCTACGACGACGTGCCGGCGAACGGCCTGTACGTGATCGGCGGCCTGGCCCTCAACGAAGAGATCCCGCTCGGCCAGCTCATCGGGGACCTACGGATCTCGAAACAGGCTGCGGGACAACTGGTCGACACCCTCGTGCTGCGCGGCTACCTGGAGCGCACCGTCGACCCCGACGACCGGCGCCGGCTCGACGTCGGGCTCACCGAACGAGGCCGCGATGCGGCCCGCGTACAGGCGACCGCGCGTACCGAGATCGACGAGGCGATCATCGCCCGAGTCGGCGCCGCCGATGTGGCCGCGGCCCGTCGTACCTTGGCGGCCCTCATCGAGCTGAGGGCCGACTCACCGGAGTAGGACGGCGCTGCGACCTACGCGTCAACCGATCTCGACCTCAGACCGGTCGCCCGACCACAACGTGTGGAAAGTTCCGGGGGTGTCGACCCGGCGATAGGTGTGCGCGCCGAAGAAGTCGCGCTGCCCCTGCACGAGTGCGGCCGGCAGGCGCTCGGCGGACAGCGAGTCGAAGTAGCTCAGGGCCGCAGAGAAGCCGGGGATCGGCACGCCGGCCTGGGTGGCGGTGACCACCACCCGGCGCCACGCCTCCTGGCCGTCGGCGATCGCCTGCGCGAAGTAGGGCGCCTCCAGCAGGGTCGCGAGGTTCGGGTTCGCGGCGTAGGCGTCGGCGAGCACGTTGAGGAACTGCGCGCGGATGATGCAGCCGCCGCGCCAGATCTTGGCGACAGCACCCTTGTCGATGTTCCACCCGTACTTCTCGGCTCCGGCGATGATCGCGTCGAATCCCTGGGCGTAGGCGATCACCTTCGACGCATACAGGGCCTTGGCTACATCGTCGACGAACGTGCCGGGGGCCGCGGGCGCAGCTGGGCGCGCGAGTCCCAGGCTGCGCACGGCGTCGCGCTGCGCCCGCTTTCCGGACACGGCACGGGCGAACACGGCCTCGGCCACACCGCCCACCGGCACGCCGAGATCGAGCGCGTTCTGCACGGTCCAGACGCCGGTGCCCTTGCTCCCGGCCTCGTCGACGACGATATCGATGAACGGCTTTCCGGTCTTGGCGTCGATGTGCCGCAACACCTCTGCGGTGATCTCGATGAGATAGCTCTGCAGCGGTCCGCTGTTCCACTCGGCGAAGACGTCCGCGATCACCGACGGCTCCAGGCCTCGCACATGACGGAGCAGGTCGTACGCCTCGCCGATCAGCTCCATGTCGGCGTATTCGATACCGTTGTGGATCATCTTGACGAAGTGCCCTGCGCCGTCGGTCCCGACGTGCGTCACGCACGCCTCCCCCTCCGCGACTGCTGCGATGGACGCGAGGATGGGGCCGAGGGTCTCGTACGACTCTGCGGATCCGCCCGGCATGATCGACGGGCCGTTGAGTGCTCCCTCTTCGCCGCCGGAGATGCCGGTGCCCACGAAGTGGATGCCGGTGGGTGCGATCCGCGCCTCCCTCGCGATGGTGTCGTGGAAGTTGGCATTGCCGCCGTCGACGATGATGTCGCCGGGCTCGAACCGCTCCAGGAGCTGGTCGATCACCGCGTCGGTCCCCTTGCCCGCCTGCACCATGATGATCGCCGTGCGCGGCTTGGCGAGCGACGCGACGAACTCGTCGATGGTCCTGGCGGGGATGAAGCCGGCTTCGGGATGCTCCCGCACCAGGTCCTCGGTGCGGGCGTAGGTGCGGTTGTAGACCGCGACCTTGTTGCCCTCTCGCGACGCGAGGTTGCGCGCGAGGTTGGACCCCATCACAGCCAGACCCACGACACCGATGTTGGCGACAGCGCTCATTGCAGACTCCCTGTGCGGACCCGAGACACGACCCAGACAGGCTACCCATCGCCGTAGGGCCACGTCTGCACAAAAGCCGAATGCCGGCGGGGGCCCAACCCGCGACGTTATCGCCTGGTTCAGGCGAGACGCCTGACACATGACGCCGACGCCCGTGCTCGAGATCACGAGTTTTCGGCAATGGTAGAGAGCGAACTATTGACTACCGTTCAATAACGCGGAGAAGAGTCCGTCGGGGTTCGTGTATTCGCAGGAGACCCTGCGGCGACGCGGCGTTGCCGCAGTCATCGTGGTACTCGTCGTGATCGCAGCCGTGGTCGCGGCCCAGAAGTTGCGGCCCGATCACCGCTTCACACTCACGCTGCGCACCGCCGACGTGGCGGCCGGAATCGTCTCGGGATCGCGCGTCCGGCTCAACGGCGTCGACGTGGGGACGGTCGATGCCGTGGAACGCCTCGGCAACGGACAACAGGGAGTGGTGCTGAAGCTCGCGCCTGGGTCCGTCGCCGGACTTTCCGACTCCGTCGAACCGGCGTTCTCCGCCGGAAACCTGTTCGGTGTATCCGAGGTGGAGCTGATCCCGCACACCGGCGGAGACCGGCTTGCCGACGGGGCGATACTCACTCCGCAGCGGCCGATCACCGACAACACCGTCGCCAAGATGATCGCCACCCTCGGCGACGTGAACTCCGACGCGATCCGCCCGCACATGAGCGCGATCCTGAGCAACGTCGACGCGTCTACGCGAGCCCTCACGCCGCTCATGACCGCACTCGGGGCCGTCGCCCAGGAGGTGCAGGACACCCAACGGCTACCCACCTCGACGACCTTCCCCGCGCTGGTCGCGGCGATCGAGGCCGGCGACGGGGCCGTGCGCGGCATGCTCACCGCGTTTCGCGGCCAATGGGCGACCTCACCCAACCACGACTACGCACACGGGCAACACAGCGTCGCCGGTACCGCCGCGATCGACGGGCCGCCGGGGAGCGGGAGCCTCACCGACGAGATGCAGCGGATCCTCAATCCGGCGGCGACCGAGGGCCTCGCTGCCGCAGCACCGGTGGTCGAGGCGCCGCTGCGGACGCTGCTGGACGTCTTCCCGAACGGCGCGGGCCGGACCGGCCTCCAGCTGGCGCAGCTGAAGGACAACCTGCGCCGCGCGATGCCCGACACCCCGTCCGGCCCCGTCCTCGATGTCCTTCTGTCCGTGCAGTACCCGGCGATCGGAGCCATGCTGCCGCGCTGACCACTCGTAGCGGCGCCGCACCGTGAGGCCCAGCGGCGAACATCGGCGCGGGTGGGCATGCCGTTCCGACGCGCTAAGATCTTGTGAGACCGGTCCGCATTCAGCAATGCCGGTGAAATCCCCGAGAACAGGTACGTTGGCGCCCATGCTTTCTTCCCGCCGTTGGGCGCGCACCGGCCTCGGCGTGCTATTGATGCTCGCTCTGTTGGGCGTCGCCACGCTGTTCACCGCATTCCCCGCCAGGGCGGACGTCGCGGCACTCCCGATGTTCCGGGCGGAGGCGAGCAGCGCCGATCTCGCGACGCCCGCGGGTGCGGCCGTCTACGCGCTGACGGGGCCGTCCCCACAGGGCGCCATCGCCCTCATCCCCCGCGATTTCGCCCTGACCGCGCACTACCTACCGGTCCTGCGCGACGGCGTGCCCGCCAAGCCGACCGGCGGGTGTTCCGACAAAGGGGTGCCGTTCCCCGACTCCTTCATGCCGATCTGCGCCGCGCACGATCTGGGTTTCGACCTGCTGCGGAACGCCGCGCTCAACGGGCACTCCCTCGGCCCCTGGGCGCGCAAGGCACTCGACGCCATGCTGATCAAGCGACTCGACGCCGCCTGCCCCGACACGCTGTGCCGCACCGCGGCACAGAGCGCGAACGTCGGACTCAAATTCAACACCTGGCGCCAGTTCTACGGCGTCCCCGTCTACGAGACGCCGTGGGAGGTCGTCAGATCGCTCGCCGACCGTTCGGTCGATCTCCTCGCCTACGCCATGGGGCGCGGCGGCGGCCGGTACCGCGAGGTGGCAACGCTGCTCTTCTTGGTCTCCGTGTGCACGGTCACTCTCGCCGGACGCGCGATCACCGACTGGAGTCGACGATCGGCGTACGCGCGGCTCATCCCCGCATAGGCTGCGTGCGGATCTGCAATGCGATATAGTGAACCGAAGTATCGATCAGGACGACCGAACGGAGATCGGCATTTTTCCCGGTGACCGAGTCAAGCTGCTTCGCGAGTCCGCCACGTACGGGACGGTGTGGTCGCTACCGACCGGTAGTACCGTGGCCGTCCGGCTCGACGACGGACGAGCGGTCCGCGTCGATACCAAGGAGATAGCGCACCTGCGCTGAGCTGGGTTCATGTCGTAGGCTTCCGTGCCGCGCCGCCCGCCGGTACCGTTGAGCCGGCAGTGCCGACCAACACGAAAGGGCCCGATGTCCGAGCTCGATGACAAGTTCGCGTTCGCTCAGGATGACGTGAAGAAGCTGACGACCAAGCCGTCCAACGAGGACCTGCTGGCGCTGTATGCCACGTTCAAGCAGGCCACCAAGGGCGATGCCGAGGGCAAGCGGCCCGGGCGCTTCGACCTCGTCGCGCGGGCGAAATTCGATGCATGGGCCGCCTTGTCGGGAACGTCCGCCGACGCCGCAAAAGAGAAGTACGTCGGAACGGTCGCACGGTTGCGGGGAACCGCGTAACCCACCGCCCGGCAGCCGGCTGAGCGCAGCGACGGGGAATCAGACCCGGCGAGCGCAGCGACGGGGAATCAAGCCCACGCCCGACGCGCCAACAGCCGCATTCCGTTGAGTCCCACGATCACGGTCGAGCCTTCATGGCCGGCAACGCCGAGCGGGAGCGGCAGGTGCCCGACCAAGTCCCAGACCACGAGGGCCGCGATGAACGTCGCGGCGATCGCCAGGTTGGCGACCACGGTCCGGCGGGCGCGGAATACCAGGTCCGGGCGAGCGGCCGATACTCTTTGGTGCAGGCGGAAACGCAGGCC
>CAJCHX010000002.1 GCA_903970215.1 Acidobacteriaceae bacterium | reverse complement strand
CGGCGCAGCATCCATCGCTGCCGCGATGCCGAGCTGCCGTTGTGGATCGCCTTCTCGCTCAACTCGTACACGGTCTCCCAGTCGCCGAGCCGCTCCAACTGCGTCCGCAGATCGGCGACCAACCTCCGGACGAGTTCTGCGGCAGGGCGCGGAGTCGCCGTGACCACGTCGATGAGATCGCCCTCGAGACCTGATCGCGCGGCGCGCCACAACGCTGCCCGCTCGAGCGTGGGATCGCTGATCACCCCCGGCTCACCAGCGGCGATGCGGTCGACCTCCCGTACCACCATGGCGCGGAACAGGCCCGCGATCAGCGCGACGGTGTCGACGGACGGGCAGCTGTCGCAGATGCGAAGCTCGAGGGTGTTGAGTTTCGCGGACGGCCGGACGTCGAAGTACACCATGCCGGGATCCGATATCACCCCTGTCGAGATGAGGTCGCGGATCGCGGCGTCGTACTCCGCCGCGGTATCGACGTGCGCCGAGATCCCCGTCGTGGGCCACCGTTGCCACACCAACGTGCGAACGCTGGCGTAGCCGGTGTCGGAGCCGTCCGCCCAGAACGGGCTGGAAGTGCTGAGCGCCAACACGATCGGGATGTACGCGGCGACCCGCTTGGACACCTGAACGGCCTCATCGCGGTCGGCCACGTCGACGTGCACTTGGCTTCCGCAGATCAGCTGTTCGCGGGCGAGGAGTTGGTAGTCGGCGAGCATCCTGCGATACCGCGGAGTCTCGGTGACCTGCAGCTCCGTGGGAACCGCGAGCGGGACGGTTCCTGCTGCCACAACCGCCATGCCGAGCTTCGCTGCCGCCGCCGAGAGCCTCGCACGCGAACGGGTGAGATCCGCCCGCAATTCCGCGAGGCCGCGGTGGACGCCCGAGTTCGATTCGATGACGCACCGCTGCAACTCCTCGACGTATACGTCGTCGTACACGTCTTCGGAGAGCAACTTGAGTAGTTCGGGGGCGCGCGGAGTGAGGCGGCGCGTTCGCAGGTCGATCAGGTGGAACTCCTCCTCCACCCCTAAGGCCCGCCCTCGCTCGTCAGCCACTCAGCCAGCCTATGCCGTCTTTGCCGGAAGCGCTGAGCGGCCCAGGATGCGAGGACGGGTTGCGGGCCGACTACCCGCGCGCCGTCACTCCCATTCGATGGTCCCCGGCGGCTTGCTGGTCACGTCCAGCACCACGCGGTTGACCTCGGGAACCTCGTTGGTGATCCGCGTCGAGATCACCTCCAGTGTCTCGTAGGGCACCCGGGTCCAGTCGGCGGTCATCGCGTCCTCGCTGGACACGGGTCGGAGCACGATGGGGTGCCCGTACGTGCGGCCGTCACCCTGCACGCCCACGCTCCGGACATCCGCGAGCAGTACCACCGGGCACTGCCAGATGGTGCCGTCGAGGCCCGCGGCCGTCAGCTCCTCGCGGGCGATGGCGTCGGCCGTACGCAGCAGGGCGAGTCGCTCCGCGGTGACCGATCCGACGATGCGGATCGCCAGCCCCGGTCCAGGGAACGGCTGGCGCCCGACGATCTCCTCGGGCAGGCCGAGCTCGCGCCCGACGGCACGGACCTCATCCTTGAACAACAGACGCAACGGCTCGACCAGCGAGAACTCGAGGTCTTCGGGGAGCCCGCCCACATTGTGGTGGCTCTTGATGTTGGCGGTGCCGGAGCCCCCGCCGGACTCGACGACGTCGGGGTACAGAGTGCCCTGGACGAGATATTCGACCTTCTCGCCCGCGGCGGCCCGGTCGCCCAACACGTCGCTGACCGCACCCTCGAACGCACGGATGAACTGCTCACCGATGATCTTGCGCTTCGCCTCCGGGTCGGAGACGCCCTCGAGCTTGGTCAGGAACGTCTCCTGCGCGTCGACCGTGACCAACCGGGCGCCGGTCGCCGCCACGAAGTCGCGCTGCACCTGCTCCCGCTCCCCCTGCCGGAGCAGGCCGTGGTCGACGAACACACACGTGAGCCGGTCGCCGATGGCGCGCTGCACGAGTGCGGCCGCGACGGCGGAGTCGACGCCACCGGACAGGCCACAGATCGCCAGCCCGTGCTCGCCCACCTGCGCGCGTACCTGCGCGACCAGCTGATCGGCGATGTTCGCGGCCGTCCAGGTGGGCCGAAGACCGGCGATCTCGTACAGGAACCGCGTGAGCACCTCCTGACCGTGCGGGCTGTGCAGCACCTCGGGGTGGTACTGGACTCCGGCCATCCGGCGGCCGAGGGATTCGAACGACGCGACCGGCGCCCCCGGCGTCGACGCGACCACGTCGAACCCGTCAGGTGCCACCTGCACCGCGTCGTTGTGGCTCATCCACACTGGCTGGCTGTCCGGCAGGCCGCCGTGCAGCACTCCACCCGCCGCGGCCAGCGTTGTGCGCCCGAACTCCCGGCCGCCGGTGTTGGCGACCACGCCGCCCAGCGCGCGCGCCATCATCTGGAAGCCGTAGCAGATGCCGAACACCGGCACCCCCAGATCGAACACCGCCGGGTCGAGTGCCGGCGCGTCGTCGGCATACACCGACGCCGGACCACCGGACAGCACGATCGCCGCCGGGTTCCGCGCCGCGATCTCCGCCGCGGTGACAGTGTGCGGCACCACCTCGGAGTAGATCCGCGCCTCGCGCACGCGACGCGCGATGAGCTGGGCATACTGCGCGCCGAAGTCGACGACGAGGACAGGGGCGGGGGGATTCTCCGTCACCCGGTGCAGTCTAGTCTCGGGCCGATCAGCACTAGTCTCGGGCCGATCAGCACTAGTCTCGGGCCGATCGGCACAAGTCCCGGGCCGATCGGCGGCGACGCCGGCGGCTGGTCTCAAGCGGATGTGCCACCGGCCACCGCGGGGCGCGCCACCGGCGGGACCGGCGGGATCGGCAGGATGAGCGCGCCCGGAGCCCCGTTGGGCACGATCGGGTGGTGCGGCGCCGTCGGC
>CAJCHX010000001.1 GCA_903970215.1 Acidobacteriaceae bacterium | reverse complement strand
AGTCGTCGGGGATCGAGGACCACGGTGTGCCGGCGGGCCACCCCTCGCGAGGCGCCCCCTTGGCCTCGTCGTAGACGTAGTCGCACACCGGGCACTTGAAGGAACTCATGCTGCGCTGCTCCCCTCACCCTTCGTGGTCTCGACGGTGCCGGCGGCTCCGTACTTGGCCAAGACCTTGTCACGCACCCGTGGGTGGATGTTGACCTTGGTGATGTCGCCGTCGTAGTGCTCGAGCACGCGGTGGTCCATCAGCTTCCGCCAGCCGTAGGGGAAGTACGTGAGCGGGATCAGGGCGGCGTAGCCGGCCGGCAGGATCGGGGACTCCTCGAAGCTGCGCAGCGTCTGGTAGCGGCGGGTGGGGTTGGCGTGGTGGTCGCTGTGCCGCTGCAGGTGGTACAGGAACACGTTGGTGGTCAGGCGATCCGAGTTCCACGAGTGCTTGGGAGCGCAGCGCTCGTACCGACCGGAGGCGGTCTTCTGGCGCAACAGGCCGTAGTGCTCGAGGTAGTTGACCGACTCCAGCAGGGAGAAACCGAAGATGCCCTGGACGATCAGGAAGGGCAGCACGTACCAGCCGAACACGGCGGTGAGCACACCGAACAGCACGACGGTCATCAGCCATGCGTTGAGCAGGTCGTTCTTGATGGTCCACGGGCTCTTACCGAGCCGGTGCAGGCGGGTCTTCTCGAGCTCCCACGAGGACTTGAGGCTGCCCCACACACTGCGCGGCAGGAACTCCCAGAACGTCTCGCCGAACCGCCCGCTCGCGGGATCCTCGGGAGTCGCGACGCGAACGTGGTGGCCGCGGTTGTGCTCGATGTAGAAGTGGCCGTACATCGCCGGCGCCAGGGTGATCTTGGCGATCCAGCGCTCGTCGCCGTCCTTCTTGTGCCCGAGCTCGTGGGCGGTGTTGATCCCGATGCCGGTGACCACGCCGAGTGAGATCGTGAGGCCGATCTGCGACACGATGCCGAGACCGCCGCCGTGGCCGTAGACGCCACCCAGCCAGGTCAGGTTGTGGGCGGTGAGGAAGTAGCACATCGCGATGAGAGACGCGATGTGGCAGGGGAAGAAGGCGACGGTGAGCCACTTGTAGTACTTCGAGTGCTCGAGTGCGTCCATCACCTCGTCGGGTGCGTTCTCGCCGTCGTCGCCGAGCGCGATGTCGATGATCGGGAGGAGCACGTAGAGCAGCAGGGGGCCGATCCACCAGAACACGGGTGCCAGGTACTTGACCGGCGTGTCACCGAGGCCCAGCAGCCACATCACTCCGAGGGCGTAAAACAGGGCGGTGGGAACGAACAGTCCCCACAGCCACATCCGCTTCTTGTGATCGGTCCAGACAGCGGGGTTCCCCGCCTTGTCGATGTATTGCAGGCCCTTCACAGTGAACTTCCTATCCGTGTGCCGGTGTGACAAGCGCCACCTGAATAGAATCAGTATTGGACAGATGTCGCCAAGATGTCAAGTGCTTTTTTTACATCTGGCGTCGTTTTGTACAGCTGGCCTGCGCGTGGGGCAGCACGCCACGTCATCGCACGCCCAGCGGGAGCCGGGCGTACCCTCGGTAGACCGGATTCCACCGTCACGGCAGCGACCGGTTCGCACCGGCGCAGTCGCGGCCCGACCTCGAGATCGGAGGTTCCCATGTCCATCAACCAGGTGCCCGCCACCCAGACCGTCGTCGGAGAGCCCGAGGTCGTCGAGGACCGGAGCGCGGACGCGGCTCGGTCCAGGGCACGCGAGTTCGAGCGGTCGGTACCGTGGCTGCGGATCAAGGCGGCGGCCACCGCACTGCAGCGCATGCAGGCGCAGGATGGATCGATACCCGTTGCGGCGCAGCATGATCGCGCCCGCACCGAGACACGCCGGCTGGTCCGCGCGGTACGTGCCGCGGCGGCGGACTTCCCGCACGACTCCGAGTACCTGGCCGCGGTCGTCGCCGACCTCGAGCGCTGGTCCGCCGAAGGCTTCGGCGTGCCGGACTTCCGAGACTCCCTGGTCGCGTTCTCGCCGCAGCGCCACCGGGTCGACGGTCTACGCCACCTGGTGGTGTTCCCGATGTACACCCAGAACGGCTCGCCGGACCGGCATCTGGAGGCGGTGCTCGTCGAGGTGATCTGGCCTGACTTCGTGGCCCGGTTGGAGACTCGGTACACCAATGAGCAGTTCGTCAGTCTGCGCCTGGTGGACTTCACGCCCGGGTACCAGACCAACTCGGCGGTGTTGTTCCCCGAGACGGTGTCGGTGCGGGCGGTGCCGGATTACACGTGGGGCGCCATCTTCTCCGACCGCGAGGCCGCC